>JADGHI010000239.1 GCA_019689515.1 Acetobacteraceae bacterium
TAGCCCTGCTTTTCCACCACGCCCCAGGGCGTCGCAGATCGAGCCGACGAAGAATGACGAAGCCACACTGTGCCAAGGTCCGGGACTCGGAGGCCGGTGATCCTGCGGATCATCCATGCATGTCTGCAGACGCAGTGGGATGATGTCGGAATTCGGCGCCTGACCGGAGACCACGGCCGAATGACGGCCGCGAGCCTACAGTCCGCCACGCGACATGCGCCCGGTTGTTGGAGACGCGCGGTGAGGAACGCCATAACGACAAGCCACATTTGGCCAGGGGCGCCCGCGCGCGGCCTCCACCTGCCTGGGGCCCGCCAACGTCGTCCGCGGACCGGCGAGGATGGCACAAGGCGGTCTTGCAGAGCCCGGCTCGCCAGGCGCACGCTCGGCCCGGGCCCCGACGACCGGCCGGCCGGGGCAGCGGTATCACGCCAAGAGGAATCCTCGATGACGGCGACGACGCGCTACGCACATCCCGAGGCCATCGTCGGCACACAGTGGCTGGCGGACAACCTCCACGACCCCTCCCTCCGCGTCTTCGACTGCACGACCTACCTGCACTACGAGACGGGGACAGGCCGGCCCTACCGCGTCGAGAGCGGCCGCGCCGACTACGACAAGGGCCACATCCCCGGCTCGGCCTTCCTGGACCTGCAGGGAGAGATCTCCGACACCTCCAGCCGTTTCAACTTCATGATGCCTGCTCCCGACGACCTGGCGGCCCGGTTCGCGGCGAAGGGCATCGGCGCGGGGACGCGCGTGGTCCTCTACGCGCGCAAGAACCCGCAATGGGCGACGCGCGTGTGGTGGATGCTGCGGGCGATCGGCTTCGACGACGCCGCGGTCCTCGACGGCGGCTTCGACAAGTGGAGCGCCGAGGGACGGCCGACCGAGACGGCCGAGACGCGCTACCCGGCGGCGAGTCTCACGGCGAAGCCGCGGCCCGACCTCTTCGTCGGCAAGGATGAGGTCAGGGCCGCGATCGGCGACACGGGCGTCTGCACGATCAACGCACTCGCGCCGGACCTGCACCGCGGCGACAACCCGCGCTACGGGCGCCCGGGCCGCATCCCGGGGAGCGTCAATGTGCCGGCGCTGTCCCTTCTGGACCCGGCCTCATTGACCTTCAGGCCGCCGGAGGCGGTCGCCGCAGCCTTTGCGTCGGTCGGCGCGGACCCATCGAAGCGCATCCTGGTCTACTGCGGGGGCGGCATCGCGGCGACGCTCGACGCCTTCCTGCTCCACCAGCTCGGGTACCGGAACATCGCCGTCTATGACGCCTCGATGAGCGAATGGGCGAAGGACGAGTCGCTGCCGATCGAGCGAGGGTGACCGCCGGCACCGCCCCCGCAACGGCCACCCTGATCCCGCGCGCAGGCGTGCGCGCGGCGGTGTCGGAGCATCGCCGAGGACGCGGCGGCCGGGGATTCCGAAGCCGCCTTCTCTGTTGGATGCCACGCCCGGCGTCCGGCCTGTTCATCGCGCGGCGTGGCCGCGCACGCTCGGTGCGCCACAGGCCACGCAGCCAGTAACCGAACCGCCCACCGCCCTCCCCTGCATCGGCCGCGGCTCCGCCGGCGATGGCGGCCGTCCTGGCAACCGGGAGACAGCCGGAACCGCCCGCGGCAATCCAGGTTAGGCCGAGGATGCGGCAGGCGCGGTCGCGGCAGCCGCCGCGCATGGCGCCCGATGGAGGAGTCGAGGGAGTCCGGCATCGGCCCTTGCCAGGATTCGAGACCGATGGGCCATTTCAGTACGATCGTGACCGTCGTGCTGAGCCTCTACGTGCTCGCAACGGCCATCTTCCTGATCTCGGAGAACCGTCGCCCGCAGGCGACCCTCGCCTGGATGCTGGCCTTCTTCGTCGCCCCCGGACTCGGAGCGATGCTCTACATCCTCTTCGGCAGGAGCCGGAAGGCCTTCAGCAAGCGGCGCAAGCTCCTCATGCACGAGCTCGCGGCGAACGCCGAGCCGCTGCTGTCGCCGATCCTGTCCCGCCAGGACGCGGAGATCGCGCGGCTGGAGGGCGAGGAGACCAGCCACCGGCGGCTTATGATGCTCGTGCGGCAAAACTCCCAGTCCGCCCTGACGCGACGCAACCAGGTGAAGATCCAGCAGGACGCGGCCGAGTTCTACCCCAGCCTGATCGCCGACCTGGAGGCGGCGCGGCACTCCATCCACCTCCAGTACTTCATCTGGAGCGCCGACGATTTCACCGAGGGCCTGAAGGACATCCTGACCGCCAAGGCGCGGGCAGGCGTCGAGGTGCGCCTGCTCTACGACCCCGTCGGATCGCGCACGCATCTGAGTCGGCGCTACGTCGAGGACATGAAGCGGGCGGGGGTGCGGGTGGCACCCACCTCGCCGCTCTGGCAACTGCACACGATCAGCTACCGCAACCACCGCAAGATCACCGTGATCGACGGCGAGATCGGCTACACCGGCGGCATGAACATCGGGAAGGAGCACCTCGACGGCGGCGAGGGCTTCACGTCCTGGCGCGACACCCAGGTGCGCATCGTCGGCGAGGGCGCCGCGATGCTGCAGTCGGTGTTCGCGGTGGACTGGTACAACGCCGTGAAGGAGAACCTGTTCTCCGCCGCCTACTTCCCCGGGAGCGTCACGGCAGCCGCGGAAGGCGGCGGCGTGCCGGTGCAGATCCTCGTCGCGGGGCCCGATTCGCGCTGGGCGGCGATCCGGCAGCTCTACTTCGCCATGATCACGACGGCGCGGCGGCACGTCTATCTGCAGTCACCCTACTTCGTCCTCGACAGCAGCATCGCGGAGGCGCTGACGGCGGCGGCCCTGGCCGGGGTGGACGTCAAGGTGATGCTGACCGCGCGGCCATCGGGCAATCCGGTCCCCGGTTGGGCCGGGAACACCTATGCCATGGAGGTCGCCGGAGCGGGCGTGCGCGTCTTCCTCTACGAGACGGGCTACCTGCACGCCAAGACGATCAGCATTGACTCCGAGATCTGCTCGATCGGCTCGGCGAACATCGACATTCGCAGCTTCAGCATCAACTACGAGATCAACGCGGTGCTCTACGACAAGGCGCTCGCGTCGGAGCTGGAGGCGGACTTCGAGCGCGACCTCGCGCACTGCACCGAATTCGACCCCGCGGAGTACCGGAGCCGCGACGCCGCCCTCCGCTTCCGGGATTCGGTCGCGAGGCTGTTCTCGCCGCTGCTGTGAGCCGTCGCCGGGCCACCATGGGCACGGCGAGCGTGGCTGCGCCGTCACCGATCCACCACCGATCCACGGCTGGCTGGGCAACCCCGGTGCAGCGGGCGCGTTCCCAGCCCGTCCCGCGAGGCCATTTCGAGGCCGCCGCATCTGCGCTTCTGGAGTGAAACGCCGCTTCTTCCCGCCCGCCCGTTGCGGGGAGCGACCGATCGGAGCGGGTCCGGCGCCGGATCGCGGGCGGAACGGGACTCCGGGCACACGGGAAGGCCAGGAGCGACGCCCATGACCACCGATCCCCCGTCACGCCGAGGGCTCTTCCTCGCAGCCGGCGCGGCCGGCGCGGCCGGCGCGGCCCTGGCGCCGGCGCGTCCGGCGGCCGCCCAGCAGCAGCAGGAGGGCGAGCGCGGTGCGCTCCAGCTCCGGCCCACGCCGCGCCCCTACCCGGCTCCGACGGCCGAGCAATCCCTGCGGATGGCCAATCTGCTCGAGATCGAGGAGGCCGCCTCGCGCATCATCCCGGAGGGAGCCTTCGCCTACATCGCCTCCGGCGCGGACAACGAATGGACCCTGCACGAGAACCGGCGCGCCTTCGACCGCTACCCCATCAGGCCGCATTACCTGAGCGGCCCGGCAGGGCTGGACCTGCGCACGACGCTCCTTGGCCAGGAGCTGAGCATGCCGATCCTCACGGCACCGATGGGGGCCCACGGCCTGGCCCACGCCTCGGCGGAGGTCGGCACGGCGCGCGGGACCGGGGAGGCCGGAACGCTGATGACAATCGGCACCGCCGCCAACCGCACCATCGAGGACATCGCCAAGGCGACGCCGGGCCCGAAGTGGTTCCAGATCTACCTCATGGACGATGCCGGCAGGTCGCGCGAGCTGCTGCAGCGCGCCAAGGCAGCCGGCTGCTCGGCCATCGTCTTCACCATAGACGCCTTCGCGCCGGGCGCCTCCGACCGCGTCGCGCGGCTTGGGTTCTCCTTCCCGCCCAACCTGCCGCTGGTCAACAGCGGGACCGCGGTGTTCAAGCGCAGCCTGACCTGGGACGACGTCGCGTTCATCCAGCGGACGGTTGATCTGCCCCTCGTCCTGAAGGGCGTGCTCACTGCGGACGTCGCCCGGGCGGCGATCGAGCGCGGGGTGGCGGCGATCCAGGTCTCCAACCACGGCGGCCGCCAGCTCGACGGGGTCCCGGCCGCGCTCGATGCGCTGCCGCCGATCGCCGAGGCCGTTGCCGGCCGCGTCCCCGTGATCATGGACAGCGGCATCCGGCGCGGCACGGACGTGTTCAAGGCGCTGGCGCTCGGCGCCGATGCGGTCGCCCTCGGCCGCCCCGTGCTCTACGGCCTCGCGCTCGGCGGATGGATGGGCGTGAAGAGCGTGTACGACCACATCCGGCAGGAACTCACGCGGACGATGACCATCGCCGGCGCGCGGACGGTGAAGGACGTTCAGCGGAACTTCCTGTTCTGACACGCCGGCCGGCCGCGCCGGCCGTCACGCCTGCTTGCGCTCGATCAGCCCGCGCCGGATCTTCCGCCCGCGCGCGATCCGGTCCTCAATGAAATCCGCCTGCCCCCAGCGGATCGCGCGGCCGAAGGCCTGCGCATCCTCGGTGAAGCGCGCGAGCATCTCCAGCACCGCCTCGCGGTTGTTGAGGAAGATGTCGCGCCACATGTTCACGTCCGAGGCTGCGATGCGCGTGAAGTCGCGGAAGCCGGAGGCGGCGAATTTCAGCACCGCCTCGCGCGTCTCCTGCGCCAGGTCGTCGGCCGTGCCGCAGATGGTGAAGGCGATCAGGTGCGGCAGGTGGGAGACGATCGCGAGCACCTTGTCGTGCGTCGCCGCGTCCATGGTCTCGACCATGCTGCCGCAGCGCCGCCAGAGTTCCGCGATCTTCTCCACCGCCACCGGATCGGCGCCGGGCGGGGGCGTCAGGATGCAGTAGCGCCCCTGGAACAGCTCGGCGAAGCCGGCATCGGGGCCGGAATGCTCGGTGCCGGCCAGCGGATGCGCCGGCACGAGCTGCACGGTGGAGGGCGTGAGCGGCAGCAGGTCCCGCAGCACGCTCCCCTTCGTCGAGCCGACGTCCGACAGCACGCAGCCCGGCGCGAGGTGCGGCGCGATCGCCTCCATCACCTGCGCATAGACCCCGACAGGCACGCAGAGGATGACGCAATCGGCACCGCGCACGGCGCGCGCCGGATCAGCCTCCACCTCGTCCGCGATGCCGAGCTCCCGCACCCGCTGGAGCGTCGCCGGGGTCTTCGCGCTCGCCACCACGCACCGCGCGATGTCGCCGCGCGCGTGCGCGACTCGGGCAATGGAGCTGCCGATCAGCCCGATGCCGATCAGGCACAGGCGCTCGAAGAGCGGCTCAGCCATGCGCCGGGTTCGCGCGCATGAAGGCGGTGAGCGCATCGATCACCATCGTGCACTCCTCGCCCGTGCCGACAGTGATGCGGAGGCACGCCGGCAGCCCGTAGGCCCCCATCGCGCGCACGATCAGCCCGCGCGAACGCAGGGCCTCGTCGGCCGCCTTGGCCCGCGCCGGCGTGCCGAAATCGGCAAGCACGAAGTTCGCCTCGCTCGGCGCGACCGTGATGCCCGCCGCGCGCAGCCCCTCGGTCAGCCGCGCGCGCCATTCCACGTTGTGCGCGACGCTCCGCTCCACCCATCCGGGCTCGGCGAGCGCGGCGATGCCCGCCGCCATCGCCGCGGCATTCACGTTGAAGGGGCCGCGCACCCGGTTCAGCACGTCCACCACCGGCGGCTGCGCATAGGCCCAGCCGAGCCGCATGCCGCCCAGGCCGAACACCTTGCTGAAGGTGCGCGTCATCACCGTATTGGCCGGGGAGGCGTCCACCAGCGCGATGCCCGGGTCGTAGTCCGGCCGCGTGACGTACTCCGCATAGGCCGCGTCGATCACCAGCAGCACGTCCTCGCGCAGCCCGGCGCGCAGCCGCGCGACCTCGGACTTCGGCAGCAGGCTCCCGGTCGGGTTGTTCGGGTTGGCGAGCATCACGATCCGCGTGCGCGGCCCGACCGCGGCAAGGATGCCGTCCACATCCGCCGTCAGGTTCTTCTCCGGCACCTTGATGACGCGGCCGCCGGCCCAGGTTCCGGCGATCTCGTA
>JADGHI010000240.1 GCA_019689515.1 Acetobacteraceae bacterium
TGCCGATGCAGCCTGCGAGTGTGCGCCGGCGGGTGCGGCGATACATCCCTTTGGGCCGCGCCGTCCGGCGGATCGGTACGGCTTCACCTCGCCTCAGGTTGTACCGGAGCCGGCACCGGACGGCGCATCGTCACCAGCGCCAGTCCGGCGAAGACCAGGCCCGCGGCGGGGATGGTGAGCCAGCCCGGGACCTCGCCGAACAGCAGGAAGCCCCAGAGAAGCCCGGCCATGGTCACGATGTAGCCGACCTGGCTCGTCACCACCCCGCCCCGGGCGGCGAGCGAGCGGAAGTAGAGGATGTAGGCAAGGGCGGTCAGCCCGGCCTGGAGCGGCGCGATCAGCGCCACCCAGCCGCCGAGCCCCGGCGGCAGCCGAAACTGCCCCGTCGGCACTGCCAGAAGCAGGAGCCCCGCCGCCCCCGCGCACAGCGTCCCCGCGGCGAGCGGGAGCGGCGGCGTCCCCTGCGGGGCCAGCCGCACCGCCGCGACATTGGAGACCGCGTAGCAGACCGGGGTGAGCGTCATCAGCAGCGCCCAGGGCAGCAGCCGCGGCTCGGGCAGGGCGGCGCCGGGAGCCATCGCCAGCGCCACGCCGGCGAGGCCCAGCGCGGTGCCGGCCAGGCGCCCGAGGCTCGGCCGCTCCAGGCCGATGACGGCGGCGAACAGCACGGTCAGCATGGGGGAGAGGGGGATGAGCAGGGCGAACAGCCCGGCCGGCGCATATTGCAGGCTCGTAAGGGCAAAGAAATTGGCCAGGGCGAGGCTGCTCACCCCCGCAACGGCGTAGTGGCGGAGATGCGCCCGGTCCCAGGGCACCGCCTGGCCGCGGGCCCGGCAGACCAGGAGCAGGATCGCCGCGCTCCCGGCCGCCGCGGCCAGGGCGACCAGGAGGGGCGGCCAGCCGCCGGAGAGGATCAGCCGCTTCCCGAGCGCCGGGGTGAGGCCCCAGATCGCGCCCAGGGCGAAGAGGGTCGGCAGGACCTCGCGGGCGACTCGGGGCATGGCATACTCAGACCGTTCCGCAACAGTTCATGTCAAGCCGTTGAACTGGAACTCGCCGGCGGGCCATGTTGGGGTCATGGACCCGTCGCAGCCTGAAACCGTAGCGTTGCCCCTGCGGGCCTCCTCCCCACCTGTGGAGTGTCCGGTACGGTGGAGGCGGTCGGCGCGCGCGCGCCGTGTGTCGCTGCGCATCGACCCGCGCGCGGGCGCCGTGGTCGTGACCCTGCCGCCGCGCGCCGGCCGCCGCGCGGGCATGGCGCTGCTGACCGCGCATGCCGCCTGGGTGATGGAGCGGCTCGGTGCCCTGACACCGCATATTCCCTTCGCCCCTGGCGCTGCGGTCCCGCTCGGCGGCATCCCGCACGTGATCCGCCACACCCCCGAGCTTCGGGGCGGCGTGATGCTGGCCGACGGCGAGATCCGGGTCTCTGGCGAACTCGAGTTCCTCCCCCGGCGGGTGGCCGACTTCCTGCGCCGCGAGGCGCGGCGCCGGATCGGCACGCTGGTCGCGGGGCATGCCGCTGCGCTCAGGGTGAAGCCCAAGGCGATCCGGCTCAAGGACACGCGCAGCCGTTGGGGGAGCTGCGCGCCGGACGCCACGCTCGCCTTTTCCTGGCGGCTGGTGATGGCGCCGGACTGGGTGCTGGACTACGTCGTGGCGCATGAGGTCGCGCATCTGCGCGAGATGAACCACTCGCCGCGCTTCTGGGCCGAGGTCGAGAAGCTGACGCCCCACCGGAGCGCGGCGGTGGAGTGGCTGCGCACCCACGGGCCGGCACTGCTGCGGGTGGGGTAGCGGTGGCGCGCGGAGCGCGCTCGGCCCGCGCGACAGCTTTCTCCGACCTGACTGCCACGCTCGCTGACCGGTTCGGCCTGCCGGAGCCCTCTCCGACCGGAACCTCCTTCCTGCGGTAAGGCGCGGCCGATTGGCCGGCCGGCTGCGCATCGTTCCGGGCGGCCTGCCCGCGATCACGCCTCGGCGCAGGGAGCAGACCGTTCCGCCGGTGCCGGGGATATCCCGGTGCCGCCGCGCGTTGAGGCGTGAGGGGCGGCTTCCGCTACGGCGTGGCCGCGTGTGTCCGGTCGACCGCTCAGGCACGCCGCCCCACCCGCCCGACCGCCGCCGCAGAGGCGGCCTGGAGAGGACCATGTCGGACGACAACAGCATCGAGGGCGTCTCGATCGCCGTCACGCCCATGCATCGCACCGAGGACGGCCTCTGGGAGAACGGCCCGCGCGAGGGGGCTCGGTTCTACCTGGTGGAGGTCGTGCACGGCGACGGCGAGGACGCCGAGGTCATTCTGGAATGCCGGGATGAGCGCACCGCTGCTCTCGCCGCGCGGGTCGCCTCGGCCACCGTCGCCGCGCTCGGGCTGGTCACCATCGGTGACAGCCTGGATGTCGAGGCCTTCGACGACCAGACCGCCGACATCCTCGCGGACAACCCGACCCCGGAGGTGGCGCCCCCCTCCGGCGAATGGCGCGCGCGCGACGAGGATGAGGATTCGGACGAGGCCTCGCCCTGACCCTCAGGGCAGGCTGTGTTTGGCACGCGGTGCTTGAGGCTCGGCGACGCTGTCTGCGGATTTGCCGGCGGCCCTAGTGGGTCGCGCGCCCGCTGTGGGCATGGCCGGGGATTGTAGAGGACGCCGGCGCCTGCACGGCATCCCACCTCTCCGCGGGGGAGGATTCCTGGGGGTGCGGCTGCTGTCGATGTGCGGCTAGTCCACGGCGCCGTTCGGGTGCTCAGCCCTCTGCGTGGCCTTCCTCATGCCGCCGCAAGGAAGGCACTTCCCGTAGGCGATGCCGTGGTAATACCGGCCCGTCCTGCCGGCGCGCCCGAACGTTCAGCGGGGCCGCGGCCGGCAGTTTCCGACAAGGTGCACCGCCGGGCCATCCGCCGAGCAATCCCCGCTTGACTTGCCCGGCGTGGCCACGCGCTGCGTGCTGCCCCCTCGGGTGGTTTCGGTCGGCGGATCTGCTGCGGTCGGTCTCCACGCGCTGGCCAGGCCGGGGCTGCGTGCCTCGCCCCCGCCGTGCCCGGAATGGCTTGCCGAGCGGCCATCCAGCGGCGAGCATCCTGCTCCGCTGACGCAGGAGGGGAGAAAGCCGATGGAACTGCGCCGAGGTCGTGCCGCCGCCGCCGCCGGGGCGATCGTTCTTGGGCTGCCCGGGCTCGCACATGCCCACCACGCCATGGGCGGCGCGATTCCGTCGACGGGGTGGCAGGGGTTTGTTTCCGGGCTCGCCCATCCGGTGATCGGGATCGACCACCTCGCCTTCCTGCTCGCCGCAGGCGTGCTTGCCGCCGGCGTGCGGCGGCCCGTGGCGGTCCTGGCGCTGCTCTCCTTCGTCGTGGCTGGGGCGGCCGGCACGTTGCTGCACCTCGCCGGTGTCGGGCTTGGGCCGGTCGAGGCGGTGGTGGCCCTCACCGCGCTCAGTGCCGGTCTTGTGCTGGCCGTCGCGCCGGACGTGCGCCGCATCGGTGGAGCCGGCCTGGTCATCGCCTTTGCCATCGCCGGCTTGTTCCACGGACACGCCTATGCGGAGGCGGTCGTCGGCGCGCAGGCGGGGCCGATCGGCGCCTATCTGGTGGGCCTTGCCATCGTGCAGGCCGTGCTCGGCCTTGGCGTGATGGAGGGCGCGCGCCGCCTCACGCGTCAGGAGGCGCTCGGGTTCCTGACGCCCCGGCGCGCCTTGGGCGCGGCCGCCGCCGTGGTGGGCATCGTCGCGCTGGCTGGTGCGGTGGCTTAGGCGCGACCGCCTCAGCCCCCTGCTACTAGGCAGGGGGTGAGGTGGACGGCGCCGCCCGCCCGCCCGGCGGCGCCATCCGATGCACGTCGCCCGGGAGGCGGTTCAGGCCAGCGCCGCGCGCAGCGTGTCGGGGATCGGCACCGGGCGCCGCGTGTCGAGCCGGATGAACAGGCCGGTCTGCCTGGCCGTCGCATGCACGCGATGGCCGGTGGTTCCGGGCGAGACGAACTCGGCCGCCACGGTCCAGCGGACGCGCCCCATCGCCTCGACCGACATGCGCCCCTCCGGCCGGTCGTGGATCGTCAGGGCCTCGCGGTAGGCGATCTGGGTTTCGAGGAGCACGGGCCCGATGCCGTCGGCCACCATGCGGTCGAGCGGGTAGGTCCGGGCCAGCAACTCCAGCCGCAGATCTTCAAGCCAGCGGACATAGACAATGTTCGACACGATCCCCGCGAAGTCGATGTCGTAGGTCCGCACCGGGAAGGCCAGGCAAATCGGGTCCATGGCGTCGTGTCCGCTGTTTCTCGCGCGAATCACTACTGCGAAGTGCGAAGGGATTGTGGCGCAGGCCGCTTGCCCGGGGTGATGCGAAGGGCGGCAGCCGGGCAGGTGTCCGTGTCGCCCGGTCCCGTGCCGGCCCGTTCGTTGGACGGCAAGACCGTGGTGTGTCGTGGCACCGGGCGGGCTGCGCGTGCCCATGCCCCGGATGGGCGAACAGGGTGACGCGAGCAAGCGCCGAGACCGGCTCCGCCGCTCGTGCGCGGTGCTTGGGCGGGAGACAGCGCGGCCGGGCCGGCTCGGGCACTCGCGCCCGCCTTCCCGCAGCGCGCGCCGGCACTCTCGCCGTCTCCGGGTGACGCGGCGCACGATCTAGCGGCGTCCGCGCCCCGCCACCTCCGCGGCGACATCCGCCGGCAGGCGGGCGAAGAACGGCGCGGCGGTGAGCGCCACCAGCCCCGCCACCACGAAGCCTGCCGCGAAGTCCGCCGTCGCCAGGGCGTGCCGCCCGGCGAGGGCTGCGCTCGCCTCCAGGCTCGCTGTCGCCAGCACCACGCCGAGTGCCGGCGCGAGCTGCTGCGCCGTGCCGAAGAAGCTCGTCGCCGCCGAGAGCTTCTCCTGCGGCACGTCGGAGAAGGCGAGCGTGTTCAGCGCGGTGAACTGCAGGCTGCGTGCCAGCCCGCCGAGGGCGAGCACGAGGAACACCGCCGCCAGCGGCCAGGCGGCGGAGAAGCTCGCGCAGACCGCGATCCCGGCGGCCGAGAGCACGGCGTTGCCCACCAGCGTCGTGCGGAAGCCGAAGCGGCGCAGGATCGGCCGCGCCAGCGGCTTCATCGCCAGCGCGCCGAGGGCGGTCGCGAAGGAGACGAGGCCGCTCTGTGCCGGCCCCTTGCCGAAGCCGAGCTGGAGCACGAGCGGCACCAGGAAGGGCGTCGCCCCCGCGCCGATGCGGAACAGGCTTCCCGCCAGGACCGCCTTGTTGAAGGTCGGAATCGCCAGCAGGGCGAGGTCGAGCGCAGGCCGCTGCGCGCGACGGCTGTGCCGCAGCGCCGCGACGCCGAAGGCGAGGCCGAGGACCAGCCCCACGACCGGCACGCTGGCGGGCAAGACCCCGCGCCCGACCGTCTCCAGCCCGAACATGCCGAAGGCGAGGGCGAGGCCCAGCAGGACCAGGCCCTTCGTATCCGGCGGCCCCGGATTGCCGGGCGGCACGGCGGGGATCTTCCAGGCGACCAGGGCGAGCCCGACCAGTCCGATCGGCAGGTTGAGGTAGAAGATGGCGCGCCAGCCGAGCGCCTCGGTGACCAGCCCGCCGAGCGGCGGCCCGGTGATCGGGCCGAGCAGCCCCGGCACGGTCAGCCAGGTCATCGCCGAGAGCAGCTCGTCCTTGCGCACGCGCCGCAGCAGGAGCAGCCGCCCGACCGGGACCATCATCGCCCCGCCCAGCCCCTGCAGCACGCGCGCGCCGACGAGCTCGGCAAGCCCGGTCGCCCGGCCGCAGAGCGCGGAGGCGAGGGTGAAGACCACGATCGCGGCCATGAACACGCGCCGGGCGCCGAAGCGGTCCGCCACCCAGCCACTGACCGGGATGAAGACGGTGAGGGCGACGAGGTAGGCGGTGATTGCCGTGCCGAGGCGGACCGGATCCTCGCCGAGGTCCTGCGCCATTGCCGGCAGGGCGGTGGCGACCGCCGAGCTGTCCAGGTTCTGCATGAACAGCGCGCTCGCGACGATGGCGGCGGTCAGGCGCGGCCCGGAGCCGGCGCTGCGGGCGGTGGCCTCGGGCGGGGATGGCGCATCGCGCATGGCGCGAAGCTAGCGGGTTTTGCGCTGCGGTCGAGCCGCCACCGCGGTCCGGTCGGCCATGCGCGCTGCGCCTTGCGATGCGGCGGAGGACGGGCGCCAGGGGGCGGCTGCGTGCGCCCGAGGGGGTGAATGCCCCGGATGCGGGGGCATGACGCGGCCGGTCATTACGTAATGAACAGTACAGAAATCGGTTCCTTCATGACGAGGCCATTATAATAGGTTGGCTG
>JADGHI010000241.1 GCA_019689515.1 Acetobacteraceae bacterium
ACCCCACCCTCGCCCACGCGTCGCCCCACCGGCGCCGCGTGCCCGGCAGGGCCAACGCAGCGCGCCGTCAGCAGAAGGGAGAGCTTCGATGAGGCAGAATCTTTTCGCCGCCGCCGCTGCGCTCGGCCTCGTGCTCGCCGTGCCCGCCTTCGCGCAGACCGCCGGCAGCGGCGGCACCCCCGGAACCTCGGCGATGCCCGGCACCAGCAGCGGCAGCCAGAGCCAGGCCCAGCAGCAGCAGCCGATGCAGCAACGTATGCGGCCGATGACCCAGGATGAGATCCGCCAGCAGCTCAGCCAAGCGGGCTTCCAGGATGTGCGTATCGTGGACGAGGCCTTCCTGGTGCAGGCCCGCACCCGCGACGGCCACCAGGTGATGATGATGATCAACCCGCCCCAGATGCCACTGACCGCATCGCAGGGCGGCATGATGCCCGGAAGCGGCCAGGGCGATTCCGCCACTGGGTCGAATGGCGGCATGCCGGGCCAGGGCGCGAGCGGGTCCGGCGGGCCCGGCAGCGGGTCGCCCCCGATGGGCGGCACGCGGTAGCGCTGACGAGGGGGCGGGCCTTGGGCCGGCCCGCCTCTGCCGCTCCGGCCTATCCGGGCAGGTGCTTCAGCTCGATCTCGACGAAGCTGAGCGGCTCCGTCCCGCCATTGATGACGTTGTGCTCCACGCCGGCGTTGCGCGCGTAACTGACGCCGGCGGTGAGCGTGGCCGTCGCCGTCTCGCCCCCCGGCATTTCAAGCAGCAGCGTGCCGTTGGTGACCGGCACCACCACATAGGCGAGGCCGTGGCGGTGCCAGCCCGTCTCCGCCCCCGGCGCGAAGTCCCAGCGCGAGACGCGCACATGCGCGTCGTCGCACTGCACGGTGCAGACCGCCGGCGGGCGGCAGCGCAGCGGCTCCCGCCCTGGTCCGCTGCCTTCCGTCCCGATCATTCCGCCGCCTTCGCCGGAGCAAGGCCCGGCAGCGGCAGAACGCCCGCCGCCTGCTGCGCCGCCCAGACCGCGTCCGCCTGCTCGCGCGAGAGCGGCAGGTGCGGCGGACGGATGGTGCGCCAGCCGGCATCGCCCGTGCTGCGCGCGAGGATCTCGCGCAGGCCGGGGATCAGCGGCACGCTGGTCGCCGCCTTGCGCGAGGCATTCAGGACCGCCTGCGCCGCGTCCGCCTCCGGCCCCGTGCGCTTCGCGTACACCACTGCGCCGAAGCGCGCGTTGATGTTCGAGGCCGCGGTGATGCAGCCCGCGCCGCCATCGGCGAGGATGCGCTGCACGAACTCGTCGCTGCCCGAATAGACCTCGAAGCCGTCCTTCGCGAAGGCGTCGATCATCGCCTTCATGTTGGCGTAGTCGCCGGAGCTGTCCTTCACGCCCTTGATCACGCTAGGGAAGGCCTTGAGCAGCCGCTCGATCAGCGCGAGGGAGAACGGCACCGCGCTCTGCTGCGGGAAGTGGTAGAGGTAGATCTTCACCGCCCCGCCAGTGCGGTTCACCAGCTCGGAGAAGTAGGCGAACAGCCCATCGTCGCTCGGGCCCTTGTAGTAGAAGGGCGGCAGCACGAGCACGCCGCGGCAGCCCTGCGCCGCCGCGTGGCGCGTCAGCTCCACGCTGTCGGTCAGCGCGGCGCAGCCGGTGCCGGGCATCATCGCCGCGGCGGGGATGCCGCGGGCGACGAGGCCCTCGAGGATCGCCTTCCGCTCGTGCAGGCCGAAGGAATTGGCCTCGCCGGTCGTGCCGAGCACGCCGAGGCCGTTGCACCCGTTCGCCAGCAGCCAGCGGCAATGCGCCGCCATCCGATCGAGGTCGGGCGAGAGATCTTCCCGCATCGGGGTGAGCGCGGCGGCGTTGATGCCGCCGTAGAGGGCGTCCTGCATGGGCGTGCTGTCCCGCTCCTATGTCCGTTCGTTCGTGTTCGCCGACTGCCTGCGCGCGGTGGCAGCCCTCGTCGGTACCCGGCGCACCACCGTCCGCGGGCCGGCCCCCGGCTGCCTCGCACCGGATAACGGCCGCTGCGGCGGCGGACCAGGCGGCGGGCCGGCGGTGCGCGTCGGCCAGCGCCCGGGCCAGGTGACGATGTGGTCGTCGAAGGCGCCCGCGTCGCGCTCGCGGACCGCGCGGCCGCGCACCGACACGCGGGCCCGGTGCACCGTCTCCGGATCGCCCGAGACGAGGGGATGCCACCAGGGAAGGTCCTTGCCCTCCGCCACCAGGCGATAGGCGCAGGTCGGCGGCAGCCAGTCCGCGGCGGCGACGCGCCGCGGCGTCAGCTTCACGCAGTCCGGCACCCATTTGCGCCGGTTCTCGTAGTCGGCGCAGCGGCAGGTCGCGATGTTGAGCAGCCGGCAGGCGACCTCGGTGAAGGCGAGCTCCTCGGTCTCCTCGTCGCGCAGCTTGTGCAGGCAACAACGACCGCAGCCGTCGCAGAGCGATTCCCACTCGGCGCGGGTCATCGTCTCGAGGGTCTTGACGCGCCAGAACGGCACGGGGGCTGCGGCAGCGGGCGACACGGCCGGACCCTAGCGCCGCGGGCCGCCCGCGGAAAGCGCCCCACGGTCCCCGTCGCAACGGCACCGCCCGGGCTGCCGAACCACAACGGTTCCGAACCCGCATAGGCCCGGTGGTCCGGCGGGACTCGATGCCACGTTGGAAGGCGCGCATGATGGGGTCGTCCGGCGGCATCCGCCGCGAAACGGAAGCACACGCGCCCCGGCCAGGCCGCGCCGGAGAAGCGAAAATCGGGAGGAGACCGCACCCATGGGGCCACGCCGCCGTAGCCTGCTCCACGCCGCCCCGGCCGCAGCCGCCGCGGCGGCCCTCGCCCTGCCGCGCGGCCCCGCCCTCGCCGCCTTCCCCGACCGGGCGGTGCGGATCGTCGTGCCCTATGCCCCGGGCGGCAACGTGGACGTGGTCGCGCGGCTGCTCGCGCCGGGGATGTCGAGCCGGCTCGGCGGCCAGCCGGTCGTGGTCGAGAACCGCGTCGGCGCCGGCGGCGTGGTCGGGGCGGAGGCGGTGGCGCGGGCGCGGCCCGACGGCCATACGCTGCTCGCCGGCTCCAACGGGCCGCTCGTCATCAACCCGGTGCTGCAGGCCAACCTGCCCTACGACCCGCTGCGCGACCTCGCGCCGGTCGCGCTGGCGAGCCGGGTGCCGCAGTGCCTCGTCGCCGCCCGGCGCCTGCCGGTCCGCGACCTGGCGGAACTGGTCGCGCTCTCGAAGTCCCGCGCGAATGGCCTCAGCGTCGGCTCCACCGGCAGCGGCACCGTGACGCATCTGACGCTCGAGCGCCTCAAGGTCGCCACGGGGGCAGCGCTGGTCCACGTGCCCTACCGCGGCGGCGGCGTGCTGGCGCCCGACTTGGTCGGCGGCGTCGTGGACGCGGCCATGTTCGAGTTCAACACCGCGCTGCCTCTGCACCGCGCGGGCGAGGCGCGCATTCTCGCCGTCGCCTCGGCCGCGCGCTCGCCGCTCCTGCCCGAGGTGCCGACCTTCATCGAGTCCGGCCTGCCTGGCTTCCTGGCGGCGAGCTTCGTCGGGCTGCTCGCGACCGCCGGGACGCCGGCCGAGGCGATCGAGGCGCTGCGGGCGGCCGCCGTCGCCGCGCTCGCGGAGCCCGCGGTGCGGACGCGCCTCACCGAAACGGGCGGCGAGCTGGCCGCCGCCGAGGAGCAGACTCCCGCGGGCTTCGGCGCCTTCCTTCGCGCCGAGCTGGACCGCGCCCGGGAGGCCGCCGCTGCGGCCGGGCTGCGGCCCTCCGAGGTGCGCGGCGGGTAGGACATGTGGCACCCCACACGGCCCGGAGGACACCCTTTGAGACGCCTTTACGTCGATACTTCCCTCGGCCAGGTCCACTGCACCACGGCGGGCGCGGAGGACGCGCCGCCGCTGCTCCTGATCGGCTCGGCCGGCCGTTCGGCGCGGGTGTTCGACGGGCTGATCCAGCGCCTGGCGCCGCGCTTTCGCGTCCTCGCCCCGGACCTGCTCGGCTGCGGCAACTCCGACCCGCTGCCGCCCGGCGCGCGGATCGAGACACTCGCCGGCAACCTCGTGGAGGTGCTGGATGCGCTCGGGATCGCGCGGACCCACTTCTACGGCTTTCAGACCGGCAACAAGATCGGCGCGGCGCTCGCCGCGCGGTGGCCCGGGCGGGTTGGCCGCGTCGTGCTCGCCGGCTCGTCGCACAGCCTGGTGCCGGACAAGGCGAAGCGCGACGCCGCGATCCTCCACGCCGTGTCGCACTACTTCGAGGGCGCCGGCGCGGGGGACGAGGCGCGGCGGCTGCAACTCTGGACGATGGGCTTTCGCCGGATCGCGGAGCTGTGGTGGGACGGTGCGCTGTTCGCCGCCGGCACGCCCAGTGCGGAGGCGCTCGAGCGGGCGCGGCAGGCGGTGGTGGACCGGGTGCAGGGGCTTCCCGCCGCGGTCGGCACCTACGAGGCGAACTTCGCCTATGACCTCGGCGCCGATCTGCGGCGGATCGCGGCGAAGGTGCTGCTGATCGAGGTCGCGACCCCGACCGAGGACCGGACGCTCGGCCGGCAGGGCCCGCTCCTCCTGGAGATGATGCCCGGAGCCGAGCTGGTCACGCTGGAGGAGCCGGACGCGCCGAGCCACGGCATCACCCTCGCCGCGCGCTATCCCGAACTCGCCCGGTTGTTGACCCGGTTCCTGCTGGCGGAGGACGACGAGACACGGTCGGCCTGACCGCACGCGTCATCCGAGGAGCGCATGCTTTGCACGCTCGCCGCCGACGCGACGACGAGCGGCGACGGCCCACTGCATCACGCTCCGCACCGCAGCGGGATTGCTTGTGCGCCCGCCGACCGCGCACCGCCGTCGCTGCGGCCGCGTTTGGTCGCGCCGGATGACGGATGCTACTCTTGTTTCACCTCGTCGGCGCTTACCCGCCGGCCAACCGCCAGCCGCCAAACATCGGGAGAAAACGTGCATGGCCCAGGCCCTGTCCGGCATCCGCGTCATCGACATGACGCACAACCAGGCAGGCCCCGCCTGCGCGCAGATCCTCGGCTTCCTCGGCGCCGAGGTCATCAAGCTGGAGGACCCGCGCGGCGGCGACGTAGCCCGCGCGCAGAACAACGACAGCCTGTTCTTCCTGGTCCTCAACGCGAACAAGCGCAGCCTCACCCTCAACCTCAAGACCGAGGAGGGCAAGGCGCTGTTCCGCAAGATCGTCGCGCAGTCCGACGTGCTGCTGGAGAATTTCGGCCCCGGCGCGCTCGACCGGCTTGGGCTGGGGTGGGAGGCGCTGAAGGAGCTCAACCCGCGCCTGATCTACGCGACCATCAAGGGTTTCGGCACCTACGGGCCCTACGCCAACTACAAGAGCTTCGAGCCGATCGCCCAGGCCATGGGCGGCGCGATGACCGTCACCGGCTTCCCCGAGAACCCGCCGACCTATGTCTGGCCGGCGATCGGCGATTCCGGCACCGGCATGCACATGGCCATCGGCATCCTCGCCGCGCTGCAGCAGCGCCACGTGACCGGCCGCGGCCAGCATGTCGAGGTCTCGATGCAGGACGCGGTGGTGAACCTGATCCGCATCAGCCTGCGCGAGCACCAGCGCCACGGCGGCCCGCCGCCGCGCACCGGCAACCAGCTCGGCCGCGTGGTGCCGGGCACGACCTATCCCTGCGCGCCGGGCGGGCCGAACGACTATGTCTACATCTACGCCCAGCCGCAGATGTGGCCCGCCGTGCTCGCCGTGATGGACCGACGCGACCTGGCCGAGGACCCTCGCTTCAAGACGCCCGAGGCGCGCTGGGAGAACCGCGAGGCCCTCGACGCCATCATCGGCGAGTGGACGCGCCAGCGCAGCAAGCACGAGGTGATGCGGCTGATGGGCGAGGCCGGCGTCCCCTGCGGCGCCTGCCTGGACACGGGCGAGGTGCTGAACGATCCGCATCTGCGGGCGCGCGAGATGATCGTGGACCTCGAATACCCGACCCGCGGCGCGTTCCAGACGGTCGGCTGCCCGATCAAGCTCTCGGACTCGCCCGTCGAGGTGACGCGGCCGCCGCTGCTCGGCGAGCATTCCGAAGCGGTGCTCCGCGAGTTCTGCGGCGTCACGCCCGAGGAAGTGCAGCAGCTGCGCGAGCGCGGGGTCATCTGACAGGCAGACGGCGGCAGACGCTCTGGGCGGGGCCGCGGCGACGCCTCACCGCCGCGCGGCCCGGCCTCCTCCGCGCCGCCCCGTCCTGCGGGCGTCGCCGCGCGCCGCGCCGTTGCCCCGTGCCGCCC
>JADGHI010000242.1 GCA_019689515.1 Acetobacteraceae bacterium
CCACTACGCGACCGGCGGGGCGCTTGCGGGCCCGGAAACGGGCTGCCTCGAGCAGGCGCTGCTCGCGCCCGCGTTCGGGCTGCTCGCGCTGGCGACGCTGGCGCTCAACCGGCGGCGCGGCGGCCGGCCGGCGCTCGCGCTGGCCTGGCGGTTGCAGGGGCTGGCGGGGCTCGCGATCGGCCTGGGGCTGCTGGTTGCGAATCCGGCCCTGGTGCCGGCGGAGACGCCGCTGGGCCGCTGGCCCGTGCTGAACCTGCTGCTGCCGGCCTATCTGCTGCCCGCGGCGCTCGCGCTGCTCGCCGCGCGGCTCCGGGAGATGGCGCCGAAATCGGGAGCCCCGTTGCTGCGTGGCGTGCTGGCCGGATACGCCCTGCTCGCGGCCTTCGCCTGGGTGACGCTTTCGGTGCGCCACGCCTTCCACCCGGAGCGCCTGTTGCTCGACGCGGCGCCGGTAGGGGAGGCGGAGCTCTGGGCCTATTCCGGCGCCTGGGTCGCCTTCGGCGCGGTGCTGCTCTGGCTCGGTATCCGCAGCGGAGCGAGGGCGCTGCGGCTGGCGGCGCTCGGCGTCATCGCGCTGTCCACGCTCAAGGTGTTCCTCGTGGACATGAACGAGCTGGTCGGGCTCTGGCGCGTGCTGAGCTTCCTCGGCCTGGGCCTCGCGCTGATCGGGCTTGGCCTCGTCTATCGGCGCTGGGTGCTGCCCGCGCCGGGCGGAGGCGCGGGCAGCGGCGGTGGCAGCGGCGCCGCTACTGCGTCGTCTCCGGCGCCAGCTCCGCCGGCGTGATGCGCCATGCCGCCTCGCCCGCCGCGGGCGGCTCGAGCCACAGCGGCAGGGCGTTGGGCGTGCGGACATTGGGCTGCATGCCCATCGCCTGGCGCAGCGCGCGGAACAGCGCGCCATGCGCCACCACCAGGACCGGACCGGGAAGCGCCGTGGCGCGGTTGACCGCGGCGGCGGCGCGGGCGCGAAGTGCGGCGAAGGTCTCCGCACCCTCCGGCGTGTAGTCGCCGGCGATCCAGTCGTCGTACCAGTCGCCCATCGGCTTGCCTTCCTGCACGCCGAAGCGGACCTCGCGCAGGTCGTCCTCGATCTCGACCGGCAGCTTCAGCGCCTCGGCCACGATCTCCGCGGTGTGCCGCGCGCGCCCGAGCGGCGAGGAGACGATGCGGGTGATGCCCTTGCCCACCAGCGTCAGCGCGGCGCGCCGCGCCTGGGCGATGCCGACCGCGTTGAGCGGGATGTCGGTGCTGCCCTGGGAGAGGCCGCGGGCGTTCCAGTCCGTCTCGCCGTGGCGGAGGAACCAGAAGGGGACGGGGTTGAGTCGGTCGGAGGAAGCCGTCACGGCGTTCAGCCCTGCTCTCGTTCGCGCCGGAGCGCCGCCTGCACGCCGGGCAGTGCGGCCACGCGCGCCTGGTGCGCGGCGAGGCGCGGGAACTCCCCCAGCGCGACGCCGAGCGGACGGTGGGCGGAGGCGAGGAAGAAAAGCGCCAGGTCGGCGAGCGTCCGCTGCGGGCCGCCGGCGATCCACTCCTTCCCCTCAAGGGACGCCTCGGCGTGGGCGTAGGCTTCGCGCAGCCGCGCCGTCGCGGCCTGCTTCACCCCTGCCTCGTCCGGATGGAAGCGGCGGGGGGCGAAGAAGGGCTGCAGAGCGCTGGCCGTCCACCAATGCACCCAGGCGACCCATTCCAGCGTTCCCGCCTGCTCCTCCGGCTCGTCGGGGAGCAGGCCGGCGGCGGGATGGGTGCGCGCGATGTAGGTGACGATCGCCGGCACCTCGGTGATCACGCGTCCGCCCGGGCCGAGTTGCAGCGCCGGCACCTGGGCTTTCGGGTTCACCGCGCGGAATTCGGCCCCCTGGTGCTCGCCCTTGCGCAGGCTGATGAAGCGGATCTCGTAGTCCGCCCCGGCCTCCGCCGCCGCGAGATGCGCGGTGAGGCCCGAGGTGAAGGCCGAGGTCCAGAGGACCGGGCGCGATGCCATGCCGATCGTCACCGTCGCGCGCCGCTCAGGCCAAGCCTTCGGCCTTGAACGTGCGCTGCACGGCGGGCCGCGCCTTCATGCGCGCATAGTGCGCGGCGACGTTCGGCGGCAGCTCCTTCTTCAGCCGGTCCGCCCACCAGAAGCAGCAGTAGAACAGCGCCGAGTCGGCGATGGAGAACTGGCCGAGCAGGTAGTCCTTGCCCTGGAGCGCCTTGTCCATCAGGGCGAGGCCCTTGGAGAAGATCTCCTCGCCGCGCGCCTTGACCGCCTCGTGGTCGGCCTCGTTGGCCGAGAAATTCGCCGGGCGGAAGATGCGCGAGAAGCCCTGCATGTGCATGGTCGCGACGCAGTAGTCGATCGCCTCCAGCGCGCGCGCCTGCACCTCCGGGTCGTCGGGCAGCAGCTTCGCCTCGGGATTGGTGCGGGCGAGCCAGAAGGCGATGGCCGGGTACTCGGTCAGCACCGAGCCGTCGTCGCGCATCAGCGCCGGCACCTTGGACTTCGGGTTGATGGCGACGTATTCGGGCTTGAACTGCGCGCCCTCGCGCGTGTTGACGAGCACCGCCTCGTAGGGCTTGCCGATCTCCTCGAGCAGCACGTGGATGCCGATGCTGCAGGCGCCGGGCGAGTAGTAGAGCTTCATGCGTCTCCCTCCGAAGTCGGCGTCCGCGCGCGTGCCGGGAGCGGCCGGGACCGTGGTCCCGCGCGCGGACGCGCCGGCAGCAGGCTAGCAGAACAGGGAGGAGACGGAACTCTCCTCCGAGATCCGCCGCATCGCCTCGGCCATCAGGGGGGCGATGGTGAGCTGGCGGACATTCTTCGAGACGCGCACCGCCTCCGTCGCGGCGATGCTGTCGGTCACGGTCATCATCTCGATCGGCGCGGCGCCGATCCGGGCGACCGCGCCGCCCGAGAAGACCCCATGCGTGACATAGACGCTGACCGAGCGCGCGCCGTTGCGGAGCAGCGCCTCGGCCGCGTTGCAGAGCGTGCCGCCGGAATCGACGATGTCGTCCACCAGGATGCAGTCGCGGCCCTCGACCTCGCCGATCACGTTCATCACCTCGGAGACGCCGGCGCGCGGGCGGCGCTTGTCGATGATGGCGAGGTCGGCGTTGATCCGCGCCGCGATCGCCCGCGCGCGCACCACGCCGCCGACGTCGGGCGAGACCACCATCACCTCGCGCCCCGCGTAGCGCTCCTGGATGTCGCGCGCGAAGAGGGGGGCGGCGAAGAGGTTGTCCACCGGGATGTCGAAGAAGCCCTGGATCTGCGCCGCGTGCAGGTCCATCGTCAGCACGCGGTTGGCGCCGGCCGCAGTGATCAGGTTCGCCACCAGCTTAGCGCTGATCGGCGTGCGCGGGCCGCTCTTCCGGTCCTGCCGGGCGTAGCCGAAATAGGGGATCACCGCCGTGATGCGCCGCGCCGAGCCGCGCTTCAGCGCATCGAGCGTGATCAGCAGCTCCATCAGGTTGTCGTTGGCGGGGTAGGAGGTGGACTGGAGGACGAACACGTCCTCGCCGCGGACGTTCTCATGGATCTCGACGAACACCTCCATGTCCGCGAAGCGGCGAATGGAGGCGTTGGTCAGGGGCAGGTTGAGCGCTGCGGCCACCGCCTCGGCCAGCGGGCGGTTGGAGTTGCAGGCGACGATCTTCATCCGCGGGGATACTCCGGGCGCCGTTGGGGCGGCGGGCGGCGGCTGTCTAGCAATGTGACCGGGGCGTGTAAATCGCACCGGCCTTTCCGCCCGCGGCTCGGTCTGGCTCAGCGCCGTCGCCGCGCGGGGGCCGGCATGGGCGAGGGGGCCTGGCTCCCGTCGGCCGCGGCCGTCACCGCCGCCCCGGCGGCAGCCGCGACGGGCGGTGTCTCCGCGGCGGGCGCGGGGGGCTGTTGCGCCTCCGGTACCCCGGCACCCGGCGCCGCGGCACCGGGCGGCGTTCCGCCCGGCGGTTCCGATGGCGTGGACCCCGGCGGACCGCCGATGGCGTTGCGGATCACGTCGCGCACCCCGCCCGCGGCCTGCTGTGCGACCACATAGGCGACGTCGCCCCAGAGGCCGTTCAGCGAACCCGCCGGCACCTCGTTTAGTTGCACGACGCGGCCGAGCTCCTGCCCGTCGCGGCGGGTGACGATCCACTGCACCTCGACGCGCTGCACCGCCGGCGTGGCACCCTGCGCGATCTCCACCACGCCCTCGACCCCGTACTCCGCCCTCTCGGCCTGGTCCTGCACCAGGAAGCCGCGGTTCGAGAGGAAATCGCGCATGCGCGCGGTCAGCGCCGCGTTGCCGTCGCCCGGCGCGCCGCGCACCGGCATCAGGCGCAGCCGCGGCGGGCCGGCGACGAGCGCCGACGGCTCGGTCGCCTTGCGCGCCGCCTCCACCCGCACGACGATCTCGGCGATGCCCGGCGCCGCCTGGCGCGCGGCGGCGCGCAGCGCCTCGGCCTCGCCATTCGCCCAGGCGCGCATCGGCACCGGCTCTCCGGTGACGGTGCCGAGCGCCGTGCCGTCCGCGTCGGTCAGGGAGAAGCGCGGCACGACGGCGCGCGCATTGGCGCCTTCCCCGCGCTGCGCCTCGATCGTGAGGCGCCAGTCGAGCGGCAGCGGCTCCGTCGCGGCGGCGGGAATCTCGGCCGCCTGCAGCGCCTCGGCGAGGGCTTCGGCGAGCAGCTCGGCGGAATCGCTTGCCAGCAGCGCCTGGGTCGGGCGCGGCACCGCGATGCGCACCGCGGGCGGCGCGATGAGTTGCGCGCCCATCGCGCCGGGCCGGCCGCGGAAGGGCTGCGGCAGGTCGCCGCAGGCCGCGGCGAGGAGGAGCGGCGCGAGCAGCGCCAGCGCCGCCGGCGCGAGCCGAAAAGGTCGCAAAGGGAGGCGCCGATCAGATCGAGAGAACACAGGAGACCAGCAGCGTCAGGAAAATCATCACGATGAACATCACCAGATAGGGCATGAGGGCGCGCCCCGGTCAGCCGGGCGCCAGCGCGATGGCGGAGAGCTGGTGCCCGATCGGCCCGCCGCCGCCCGCCAGCGTGTTGCGCCGGTGCGAGAAGAAGCGCGCCTCGTCGGCAAGGGTGTCGGCGGGGATCGTCTCGGCGGCGCGGATGCCGGCGGCGGCGAGGCGCGCGGCGCAGTAGCCGGAGAGGTCGAACTGCCAGCGCTCCTCGCGCCGGCCGGGGGCGAAGAACCGCGCATCGGCGGGATCGCGCGCGAGCACCGCGTCGCGCAGGTCGGGGCCGACCTCGTAGCTCGGCTGGCGGATGCAGGGGCCGATCGCCGCGACGATGCGGGTGCGCACGGCGCCGAGGCGCTCCATCGCCGCGATCGTCGCCTCGATCACCCCGAGCAGGGCGCCGCGCCAGCCGGCATGGGCGGCACCGATCACGCCGGCCTCGGCATCGGCGAACAGCACCGGGGCGCAGTCGGCGGTGACGACGCCGAGCGCGATGCCCGGACGGTCCGTCACCAGCGCGTCGGCCTGCGGGCGGTCGGCCTCGCCCCAGGCATCGGGCGCCGCGACCGTGACGACCTCGGCGCCGTGCACCTGGTGCAGGCCGAGCAGCGCGGTGGGCGGCAGGCCGAGCGCGTCCATCGCCCGGGCGCGGTTCGTCCGCACCGACTCGCGGTCGTCCCTGCCGTTGAGCGAGCAGTTGAGCGTGGCGAAGGGTCCGCCGGAGACGCCGCCGCGGCGGGTGAAGAAGCCGTGGCGCAGGCTCCGGTGCGGCCCGGCGAGCGAATCGGCGGTGAGGAACTCGGCGGCGCTCATGCGGACTCGAATCCGGGCGGCGGGGCGGGGAAGCCCGGATGGCACAGGCAGAGCGCCTTGAACAGCCGCCCCATGCCCTCCGGCGCCAGCAGCCGGTGCGCGGCGGAGAGCTGCGCCGCCGCCTGCGCGGGCCGCGCGGCCGCCAGCATCGCTGCGCGGCTCGCGAGGCCGAGGCGCTGCAAGAACACGCCCTGCGGCAGCGGCCCGTGCACCGCGGCGCCGGCCGCGCGCGCGGCGGCGGCGAGTGCGGCGAAATCCACATGGGCGGTGATGTCGGCGCTGCCCGGCTCGGCCAGGGGATCGGCGCGGGCATGGGCGCGCATGGCCTGGAGGCTGTCGCCGAATCCGCCCTCGGCCGGGCCGTAGTCGAGGACCAGCGCCACGCCCCCTTGCGCGGCAAGGCGTGCGCCGAGCGCGGCGGCGAGGGCGCGGGCGGGCTCGTTCACCTCGAAGATGGCGCCCTCCGGTGCCTCGGGCGGCAGGGGCGGGGCGTCCTCGCC
>JADGHI010000243.1 GCA_019689515.1 Acetobacteraceae bacterium
GGGCGCGGGGAGGACGCGCTGCGGCTTGGTCGCGGTGGTCGGCGCGCCGAACGCTGGCAAGTCCACGCTGGTGAACGCGCTTTCCGGCACGAAGGTCAGCATCGTTTCGCCCAAGCCGCAGACGACGCGCTTCCGCATCCGCGCCGTGGTGATCCGCGGGATCTCGCAGATCGTGCTGGTGGACACGCCGGGCATCTTCCGGCCGCGCCGGCGGCTCGACCGCGCGATGGTCGCGGCGGCCTGGGGCGGGGCGCAGGACGCCGATCTCGCCCTGCTGATCGTGGACGCGCGCGTCGGGCTGACGGAGGAGCTGCGCGGCATCATCGAAGGGCTGCGCAAGGGCGGCCGGCCGGCCTGGCTGGTGCTGAACAAGACCGACCTGGTGGACCGGCCGCGCCTGCTGCCGCTGGCCCAGGAGCTGAATGCGCTGCTGCCCTTCGGCGAGACCTTCATGGTTTCGGCGGCGAAGGGCGACGGCCTCGAACGGCTGCTCGACAGGCTGGCGGAGACGATGCCGGCGGGTCCCTGGCTGTTCCCGGAGGACGAGCTTTCGGACCTGCCCGAGCGCATGCTGGCGGCCGAGATCGTGCGCGAGCAGATCCTGCGCCAGACGCATGAGGAGGTGCCGCACCACGCCACTGTCGAGACCGAGCAGTGGACCGAGCGCGAGGACGGCAGCGTGCGCATAGACTGCACGATCTACGTCGCGCGTTCGGGCCAGAAGGCGATCCTCATCGGCGACCGCGGGACGCGGATCAAGGAGGTCGGGCGCCGGGCCAGGCTGGAGCTGGAGGAGCTGCTGGGCCGGCGCGTACACCTCTTCCTGAACGTGAAGGAGCGCGCGCACTGGGACGAGGAGCGTGCGCGGATCCGGGCGCTGGGCCTGGAGGATACCGGGTAGGGCAAACCCGGCTCTGCCGCGGGCAGGCGGTCAGGACGCGCGGTCCACCCCTGCAGCGTGCCCCATCGGAACGTTGCAGCCTTGCTCGCGATTCGAGCGCGGAGCCGTTGCGTGATGGAATGGAGGCTGGCCGCGCTCCATCCGCCATCGCAAGGGTGCACGCCTCCCTGATCTGTGCTGGCAGCGCCATGGAACGGCGTCGGCATAAGCGCTCTGGGTGCTTCTGGGGGCAACGCGGCCGCATTCTGCTTCCCGGAAGCTTCCGGAAGCGTTGCGGCATGGGTGAGGGAGAGGACTCATGACGCTTCGATTGCCGGCGTTCCGGTTCCGCCTGGTCGGTGTCCTGGCGGCCGCGGCGATGTTCTGCCTGGCCGGAGGCACCGCAGCGCGGGCGCAGGACTGCCTGACCGTGATGTCGCAGATCCCGGACCTCAGCACCTTCGTCGGGGGACTGAATCGGACCGGCCAGTCCGACCTGCTGCGCGGCCCGGGCCCGTTCACCATCCTCGCCCCGACCAACGAGGCGATCGCGAGGGTGCCGATCAACATCCGCAACGACCTGACCGGGTCTCAGCCGACCCAGGATTTTGACCCGGTGCGCGGCCCGGCGGTGATCAACGCGCACATCATCGACGGCAAGCACATGGCGAGCGAGGTGCGGGGCCAGGACCGGGTCGAGGTCCGGACCAGGAACGGCAACGTGCTGATCATCCAGCGCGGCAGTGACGGCCGCTACACGCTGACGCCTGGGCCCGGCGGCTTCGGCGCCGGCGGCATATCGCGCATCGAGCCCGCGCGTGTCGTGCGTGCCGACATTCCTTGCAGCAATGGCGTAATCCACATGGTTGATCATGTGCTCGTGCGCTAGCACGGCGCCCGGTGCGGCAGCGGCCGGCGCCTTGGCTGCGCTCGGCCAGGTGCCAGGGATTGCGGCGGGCAGCCGGCCGGTGGCAGCGCCCGCGGCCTGACGCGGGCGGGCCGATGGCTGGGGTGCCGCCGTCACAGCCCCGCCGCGCCCGAAGCACGGCGGGGTCCTCCGCATTGCGCATCCCACCTGCGATCGGCAGATCGGCGGCCGAGCCGTTCCGGGGCGGATGCTGCCGCGAAACCGGATCGTCTCCGCCCGCGTAGGGCGCGCACGGGTCGCGGGAATTCGCCATCCGGCGCGACCGAGGCCCGTGCATCCGCCACGGCGAAACGCCATCTTCGATGCATGGAATGGCGTGCCCCCGCGATCGTGCTCGACGCCCGGCCCTTCGGCGAGGGCGGGGCCGTGGTCTCGCTTTTGACCGAGGAGCACGGGCGCCATGCGGGGCTCGTGAAGGGCGGCTTCTCGCGCACCCAGCGGGCGGTCTGGCAGCCCGGCAACCTGGTCGAGGCGCGCTGGGTGGCGCGGCTCTCCGACCAGCTCGGCGCGCTGACCGGGGAGCTGGTGCACCCCGCTGCCGCGCTGGCGATGGATGACCCGCTGGCGCTCGCCGTGCTCGCCTCAGCCTGCGCCGTCGCCGAGGGGGCGCTGCCGGAACGCGAGCCGCATCCACGGACCTTCGATGGCCTCCTCTCGATCATCGGCCGGCTGGGACAGGGGGCGGAGGCGGTGCTGGCCGACTACGTCCGCTGGGAGGCGGATCTGCTCGCAGAGCTCGGCTATGGCCTCGACCTGACGCGTTGCGCGGCGACGGGGACGACGGAGGACCTTGTCTGGGTCTCGCCGCGGACCGGCCGTGCGGTCTCCGCGGCCGCCGGGGCGCCCTATGCCGATCGACTCCTGCCCCTGCCGGCCTTCCTGCTCGGCCAGGGTCCTTCCGGGCCCGAAGCGTGGCTTGCAGGGCTGCGCCTGACCGGGCATTTCCTGGGAAAAGACGCCTATGGCCACCACCACCGGCCGCTGCCCGCCGCGCGCGGACTGCTCCTGGATCGCGTGGCTGCGCTGATTTCCTCTGCGAGCGGGCCGACGCAATCCGCTTCCGCCGACTCGGTCCGCTGACCCAGATTGGGACACGATGCCTGACGACCTGAAGACCCTGCCCGAGGGCGGGGAGGTACGCGAGACTCGCCTCTCCGAAGCGCTCTCCGAGCGCTACCTTGCCTATGCCCTCTCGACGATCATGTCGCGTTCGCTGCCCGACGTGCGCGACGGGCTGAAGCCGGTGCACCGGCGCCTGCTCTGGGCAATGCACCAGCTCAAGCTCGACCCGGCGGCGGGCTTCAAGAAGTGCGCGCGCGTCGTCGGCGACGTCATCGGCAAGTACCACCCGCATGGTGACGCGGCGGTGTACGAGGCGCTGGTCCGCCTCGCGCAGGACTTCGCCGCGCGCTACCCGCTGGTCGAGGGCCAGGGGAATTTCGGCAACATCGACGGCGATAATGCCGCCGCGATGCGCTACACCGAGGCGCGGCTGACCGAGGTCGCGCAGGCGCTGCTCCAGGGCATCGACGAGAATGCCGTGGACTTCCGCCCGACCTATGACGGCGAGGAGCAGGAGCCCGTCGTCCTGCCCGCCGCCTTCCCGAACCTGCTGGCCAACGGCGCGAACGGCATCGCGGTCGGCATGGCGACCTCGATCCCGCCACACAATGCGGGCGAGGTCTGCGCCGCGGCGCTCGAGCTGATCCGCAACCCGCAGGCCAGCACCGCCGACCTGCTGAAGCACATGCCGGGGCCTGACTTCCCCACGGGCGGCATCCTGGTCGAGCCGCCGGAGGCGGTGGCCGAGGCCTATGCCACCGGTCGCGGCGGCTTCCGCGTGCGCGCGAAGTGGCAGGTGGAGAAGGGCAAGCACGGCACCTGGCAGGTCGTCGTCACCGAGATCCCCTACCAGGTCGCCAAGGCGAAGCTCGTCGAGCAGATCGCGCAGCTCATGGAGGAGCGCAAGCTGCCCCTCCTCGGCGATGTGCGCGATGAGAGCACGGACGTGGTGCGCCTGGTGCTGGAGCCGAAGTCGCGCACCGTGGACCCGGCGGTGATGATGGAGACGCTGTTCCGCGCCACGGCGTTGGAGAGCCGCTTCTCCCTCAACATGAACGTGCTCGATGCCGAGCGCACGCCGCGGGTGATGGGGCTGCGCGAGGTGCTGCGCGCCTGGCTCGACCACCGCCATGTGGTGCTGGTGCGCCGCACCGAGCACCGGCTGGCGGCGATCGCCCGGCGGCTGGAGATCCTCGACGGCTACCTGATCGTCTACCTGAACCTGGACGAGGTGATCCGCATCGTCCGTGAGGAGGACGAGCCGAAGGCCGAGCTGATGAAGGCGTTCGGCCTGACCGAGGTGCAGGCCGACGCGGTCCTCAACATGCGCCTCCGCTCCTTGCGCAAGCTCGAGGAGATGGAGATCCGCAAGGAGCACAAGAAGCTCTCCGCGGAGCAGAAGAAACTGCAGGCGCTGATGAAGTCCGAGGCGAAGCGCTGGGAGGCGATTGCCGAGGAACTGGAGGCGACGCGCGCGAAGTTCGGCGACGGCCCCCTCGGCGCCCGGCGCACCGAGATCGGCACGGCCCCCGCACCCGTCACGCTGGAGGAGGACCACTTCGTCGAGCGGGAGCCGATCACCGTCATCCTCTCCCAAAAGGGCTGGATCCGCGCCCAGAAGGGCCACCTCCCCGAGGACGCCGAGCTGCGCTTCAAGGAGGGCGACGCGCTGCACAGCCTGGTCCACGCCGAGACTACGGACCGCATCGTGCTCTTCGGCAGCAACGGCAAGTCCTACACGCTGCGCGCGGACGCCATCCCGCGCGGCCGTGGCGACGGGCAGCCGGTGCGGCTGCTGGTGGACCTCGGCAACGAGGACGAGATCGTCGCGATCTTCGTCCATAAGGAGGGCACGCGCTGGCTGCTCGCTGCTTCGGACGGCAAGGGATTCGTCGCGAAGGGCGAGGACCTGCTCGCCGAGCGCCGCACGGGCAAGCAGGTGCTCACGGTGGAGCCGCCGGTGCGCGCCGTGGTCTGCGCGCCGGTCGAGGGCGACACCGTCGCGACCATCGGCGAGAACCGCAAGCTCCTTCTCTTCCCGCTGGAGCAGGTGCCGGAGATGACGCGCGGCCGCGGCGTTCAGCTTCAGTCCTTCCGCGACGGCGGCCTCTCCGACGCCAAGGTGTTCTGGCGCAAGGACGGCCTCTCCTGGCAGCTCGGCGGGCGCGTGCGCGTCGAGACCGACCTCGCCTACTGGCGCGGCAACCGCGCCGGTGCTGGCAAGGCGCCGCCGAACGGCTTCCCGAGGTCGAACCGGTTCAGCGGCTGAACGGCACGCGCACGACGCTTCCCGACGGATGGAACGGACGCGCGCGGGAACGTAGCGGCCACGATCCTCGTTAGTGCGGCGGCCGCGCGCGCGGCACCATACCTTGTCTTCCTGGATGGTTCCGCGCCGCGCATTGCAGCCAATCCGAAACCTCCCGGACGAGGATCGAGCAGATGAGCGGCTTCTTTTCCAGGATCAGCGACGCGTTCCAGCAGATCGGTGCGAGCGTGCGGTCCGAGGTCGGAGGCGGCGTCGGCGACGACACCGAAACCGGGACGCCCGGCAACGACCGGATGTTCGGCGGTACTGGTGACGACACGCTCAGTCCGACCGGCGCCGGCAATGACCTCGCCGTGGGCGGCGTCGGCGACGACAGCATCACCGGCGGCATCGGCCTCGACGTGCTCGCCGGCAATGCGGGCGACGACGTGATCCTCTCGACCGAGGGGGTCGGCGGGGTGACGCTCATGTTCGGCGGCGACGGCCGCGACCGCATCGTCGCCGGCATGGGCGACAATGTCATGTTCGGCGGCGGCGGCGACGATTCGCTGATCGGTGGTGGCGGCTTTCTCGACATCGCGGTGGGCGGCGACGGCAACGACATCCTGAACACCGGCACCGGCGTGGGCGTGCACATCGGCGGGGCGGGCAGCGACCTCTTCGCGATCGGCCCGGAGATCGCGAACAACGGTCGTGCCGACGTGATCGTCGCGCTCGATTTCGCGCCCGGCACCGACCGGGTCCAGATCGACCCGGCCGTGGTCTCCCGCATTGTCTCCATCGAGGATCGCGTCCTCGACTTTGACGGGGTCATCGAGCTGCGGCGCCGGGACGGCGTGTTCTCCGGCGACGTCGCAAGCCGCGTGGCGGATGCCGGCGAGGCACCGGTCACGGACCAGCTCGCCGTGCTCCTCGCGCCGGAGCGTGCGAGTTCCACCGGCGTGGCAGTGGCGAACGGAGCGGTGGCGACGACGGCGGAGGGCGACCTGCTGTTCTTCGCCGGCCTCACCGCGGCGCAGCTCGATCAGTTGATCTGAGCGTCGGTGGGCGGCGGGCGGCGGCCGGGACGTCGGGGTCGTCCCGGTCCCGCCCCCGATCCATCCGGCG
>JADGHI010000244.1 GCA_019689515.1 Acetobacteraceae bacterium
CGGCCGGGCGGGGGCGGGATGTCCCGCGGATGGATGGCCGCCGCCGGTCCCGGCATTGCGATGCGGCCATGATGCCGTTCCGGAAAGCCTGCGGCGGAGCCGCCGCGGCGCCCGGGCGCGGGGGCCTTGCCGGCGCATGTGTCTCCGCTCGACCCCGCGGCGCCACCCGGGAATAATGCGCTCCCGGGCCGGGGCGGCACGCCGGGCACCGCCGATCCGGGTGAAGGAGGCGCGCGGTGGGGCTTCCTCTGTTGCTGGTCGAACTCGCGGGCGCGGTCGCGCTGCTGCTCTGGGGCCTGCGCATGGTGCAGACCGGAGTCCAGCGCGCCTATGGGCCGAGGCTCCGCGCGGTGCTGGCCGCGGCGCTCCGCACCCGCCTCAACGCCTTCCTCGCGGGGATCGGCGTCACCGCGGTCCTGCAGAGCAGCACGGCCACCGGCCTCATGGTCACGGGCCTCGCCGCCGGGGGCGTGGTGGAACTGGTCCCGGCGCTTGCCGTGATGCTGGGGGCCAATGTCGGCACCACGCTGATTGTGCAGGTGCTGTCCTTCGATGTCGCCCGCGTCGCTCCCGGGCTGATCGCGCTCGGGTTCCTTATGTTCCGGCGCGGCGAAGCGACGCGCATCCGCGACCTCGGCCGCGTGGTCATTGGCCTCGGGCTGATGCTGTTGGCGCTCCGCCAGCTCCTTGATCTGGTCACGCCCTACGAGAACACGCCGATGCTGCGCGCGGCGGTCGAGGCCGTCTCGTCGGAGCCGGTCGTCGCCGTCCTGCTCGCCGCGGTGCTGACCTGGGCCGCGCATTCGAGCGTGGCGGTCGTACTCCTGGTGATGTCGCTCGCCTCGAGCGGCGTCGCCTCGCCCGAGGCCGCGCTCGCGCTGGTCGTCGGCGCCAATCTGGGGACCGCGATCAACCCGGTGCTCGAGGGCGCGACGGGCGACGACCCGGCGGCGCGGCGCCTGCCGCTCGGCAACCTCATCAACCGCCTGGTCGGCTGCGCCGTGGCGCTGGTGGCGATTCCCTATGTCGCGCCGCTGCTGATGGCGGTGGAGCCCCATGCGGCGCGCGCCGTGGCCGACTTCCACACCGCCTTCAACCTCGTCCTCGCCGCCCTGTTCCTGCCCTTCCTCCGGCCCTATGCGGCGCTGCTCCGGCGCCTGCTTCCGGCCAGGCTCGACCAGGCGGACCCGTCACGGCCCATCTACCTGGACAAGGCGGCGATCGAGACGCCCGTCGTCGCCATCGGCGCCGCCGCGCGCGAGGCCCTGCGGCTTGCCGACGTGCTCGAGGCGATGCTGCAGGCGCTCCGCGACGCCTTCGAGAAGGACGACCGCCGGCGCATCGCCGAGATCCGGCGCATGGACGACGTGCTCGACCGGCTGAACGCCGCGATCAAGGCCTACGTCACCGCGCTCGACCCGGAGGCGATGACGGATGCCGATCACCGCCGCGTGGAGCAGGTGCTCGCCTTCGCGACGAACCTGGAGCATGCCGGGGACGTGGTGGACAAGAATCTGGCGGCGCTCGCCTCCAAGCGGCTGAAGCGCGGCCTCGCTTTCTCCCGCGAGGGCCAGGCGGAGCTTGCCGGCATGATGGAGCGGCTCGCCGCGAACCTGCGCATGGCTGCCTCCGTGTTCATGACCGAGGAGCCGCGGGCGGCGCGCCTGCTCGCCAGCGAGAAGGAGGCCTTCCGCGACATGGAGGCCAACGCGACCCAGGCGCATTTCGCGCGCCTGCGGGAGGGCCGGACCGACACGGCGGAGACCAGCGCGCTGCACCTCGACGTGGTGCGCGACCTGAAGCGGGTGAACGCACACCTCGTCGAGGGCGCTGCCTACCCGATCCTGAAGGCCCAGGGCGAGCTGCTGCCCTCCCGGCTGCGGACGGGGGAGTGAGGAGCGCCGCGGCGCCTCATGCCGCCAGCGCCGGACGTGGCATTCGCCCGATGCCGCGCCGTGACACCAGGTAGCCGACGACCGCCAGGTTGAGCAGGTTCGCCGCGATCCCCGCAGCGAAGGCCGGCGCGTAGTAGCCGTAGTGGTCGTAGAGCGCGCCGCCGAGCCAGGCGCCGAAGGACATGCCGCCGAGGCCGAGGAAGAGCAGGATCGGAATCCGCCAGGGCGCCTCCGCCGCCGGGAACAGCTCGCGCACCGCCAGCACGTAGGACGGGATGATGCCCGAGAAGCCGAGGCCGTAGATCGCCGAGACCGCGAACAGCGTCGCCTCGTCCTCGGTCGAGAGGAACAGCGCCATCCCGACGACCTGGGCGGAGGAGCCGAGGAAGACGGTGGAGAGCCCGCCGATCCGGTCCGCCACCCAGCCCCAGAACTGCCGCGCGACGAAGGCGGCGAGCAGCAGCACGGAGAGCATCGCCGCCCCGCGCGTCGCGCTGATGCCGAGGTCGGTGCAGAAGGCGACGAGGTGCGCCGCGGGCATCGCCATCGGCACGCAGCAGAGGAAGGCGGCGAGGGCCATCAGCGCCAGCGTCAGGTTCGGCGGCATGCCGAGCACCCGGGCGCCGCGCCGCGGGGCGCCCGCCGCGGCGAGGCCGCCCGCGGGCGGCAGGGGCGGCGGGCGCAGCACGATCGCCGCGAGCGGAGCGATCACCGCCGCGATGAAGAAGCCGAAGCCGAACATGGTGCGCTGCCAGCCGAAGGCGGCGACGGCGCGCTCCAGGATCGCCGGCCAGATCACGCCGGCGACGTACTGGCCGGAGGAGATGAGGGCGAGCGCCGTGCCGCGCCGCCGGTCGAACCAGTGCGTCACATAGGTGAGCAGCGGCGCGAACAGCGAGCCGATGCCGAGGAAGCCGGCGAACAGCCCGTAGCCCAGCAGCAGCGACCACGCCGTGCCGAGCGAGGCGAGGGCGAGGCCCGAGGCGATCATCGCCGCGCCGAACAGCGCCACGCGGCGCACGCCGAGCCGCCCGGCGACCCAGCCCATCAGGATCCCGCCGGCGCCGGCGCCGAGGAAGGTGACCGAGCTCGCGAGCGACGGCACCGCGCGCGCATCGCCGAGATCGGCCGCGATCGGCTTCAGCCCCACGACGACGACGAGCGGCGCGCCATAGGCGGTGGCGAGTATGCCGAGGACGGTCCAGGCGACGAGCCAGGAGGCGCGGGTCTCGATGCTGCGGGGCGGCGCGTGCTCGTCCGTGGCGCGCTGCTGCGCCATTTTCTGCTCTCTCTTCTTCCTGGCGTTCCGTCCATGCGGATTAAGGCATGAGCGGGCGGCACCGAATAGAGGGGGGCGCGGCAACGCAAGCGGCGTTGCAGGCATGCGCCCGCCGTGCGCGATTCCAGGCCGCACGGCATGCGACCGGGTTGCGTCATGAGGCAGGCGCATGCCTGTCCGGGCGCATGCCATGGCGCGCGGGCAACGCGCCGCGGCCGCGGCTACTGCACCGGCTTCGCCCACATGGCGGTGGTGTAGCCGCGATGCGAAGGCAGGTAGCGCACCCGGTCGCGCCGTGCGGCCCAGTTGTAGCGCAGGTAGATCACCGGGATGACGCCCATGTCCTCGAGCAGCGCGCGGCTGGCCTGGATGGTCAGCTCGGCATGCCGCGCCGGGTCCATGGTCCGCAGCGCTTCCGCCGCGGGCTCGTCCACCGCGGGGTTCGAGTAGCGCTGGCGGTTGAACGGGCCGGTGCCGCGCGCCGGGTCGCGCGTCATCACCACCTGGCGCAGGTAGTTGATGGCGGTGTCGCTGCTCAGATAGGTCATGAACAGCGCGAACTCGCGGTTCGTGGCGCGCGTGTAGAGGGGGGCCGGCGGCAGGACCTCCACGCTCGTCTCGACGCCGATGCGGGTGAATCCCTGGGCGATCGCCTGCAGCAGGTTCTCGTCGCCGCTGAAGAAGCCGCTCGGGCCGTGGATGGTCATGCGGAATCCGTCGGGGAAGCCGGCCTCGGCGAGCAGCGCCCTGGCCCGCGCCGGGTCGTAGGGCAGGGGCTCCAGGCCGGGGATCCGGTGCTGCGCCGGCGGCGAGGCAAGCTGGTCGGCGGCGCGGCCCTGGCCGTGATACAGCCGCTCCGCGATCGCGCCCCGGTTGATGGCAAGCGAGAGGGCGTGCCGCACCCGGCGGTCGCGCAGCGGGTTCCGCGCCAGCGGCTGGCCGGACCGGTCGCTGACATGCGGCGCCTGCTCGCGCGCCGAGTCCGGGAACAGATAGACGGAGGTGATGCTGTCCGCGCCGAACACGGCGAGGCGCGGATCGGAGGAGAGGCGGGGCACGTCCTGGTACGGGACGCCGTCGATCAGGTCCACCTCGCCCGCGAGCAGCGTGGCGACGCGCGCGCCGGCGTTGGAGACGTAGCGCGTCACCACCCGCTCCCAGGGCTCGACGCCGCCCCAGTAGTCGGGGTTGCGCGCGAGCTCGTGCCGCTCGTTGGGGACATAGGAGACGTTGCGGTACGGCCCGGTGCCGATCGCCAGCCTGCCGCTGGTGAAGTCGGCCGTGGTCGGCTCCGGACCGTGGATCTTGCGCGAGAGCATCAGCACGAACACCAGGTCCCACTCCATCATCGGGTTGGGCGCCCGGGTGCGGATGCGCAGCGTCGTCGGGTCCACGACCTCGATGCTGGCGATGTTGCGGACATAGGGGGTGAAGGCGGCCGGGCTGTTCGGCACGTTGGGCGCGCGGCGGATGGTGAAGACGACGTCCTCGGCCTCGAAGGGCGTTCCGTCGTGGAAGCGCACGCCGGGCCGCAGCTTGATCTCCCAGGTCAGGTCGTCGATCGGGCGCCAGCTTTCCGCCAGCCCGGGCTGCAGCTTCCCCTCGTTGTCGAAGCGCACGAGGCTGTCGAAGATCTGCCGCAGCGCCTGGTTGTTGTTGGTGGTGTTGTGGTAGTGCGGATCGAGCGCGCTGGGCGGCGTGATCGTCGCGATGGTGAGCGTCCGCTGCGCGGCGGCCGGCGCTGCGGCCAATGCTGGTGCGAGTGCGAAGACGGCAGCCGCCGCGACGCCGCGGATCCTGCCCGGTAGCGCTGGCATCAGGCCTTATCCTCCCCCTGCATTTTCGTCCGGCATGCAGCAAAGTCCTGCTGCCGGTATCGGGCGAGGCTAGGCGGTGTCCGGCGCGGAATGCAACCCAGGCTGGTCGCGGTGTCTCATCGGCATCGCGGCGGGTGTCCGTTGCCACCCGTCAGCCGTTCCCGCGCCATCGTCGCCAGCCGGTCCACCCGCTCGTTCATCGGGTCGCCCGCATGGCCGCGCACCCAGCGCCAGTCGATCTCGTGCGGCGCCGCGGCCGCGAGCAGCCGCTGCCACAATTCCTGGTTCGCCACCGGCTGCCGCGCCGCGGTGCGCCAGCCCTTGCGCATCCAGTCCTTCACCCAGCGCGTGATGCCGTTCCGGAGATACTCGCTGTCGGTGTGCAGCACGACGCGGCAGGGGCGCTTCAGCGCTTCGAGGGCCGCGATCGCCGCGGTCAGCTCCATGCGGTTGTTGGTCGACTCCGCCTCGGCGCCGGAGAGCTCCTTCTCATGTTCGCCATAGACCAGCACTGCCGCCCAGCCGCCTGGCCCCGGATTCGGCTTGCAGCCGCCATCGGTCCACACCTCCACGACCCGCCGTGGCTCGGCCGAGGGCGGCTGCTCCGCGGGTGTGGTTAGCCCGGCGCCGCTCTCCTCCGGCGGCGCCGCGCCGTCAGAGCCCATAGGCCGAGGGCCCCCGCGCCTCCGCGTGGAAGCGCAGCCGGCGCAGGTATTCGAGCGGGTCCTTGCGCGTCACCAGCGCGCCGGGCGGCGTGTGCGTCCAGTCGTAGAGCCGCGTCAGCAGGAAGCGGATCGCCGCGCCGCGGCAGAGCACCGGCAGCGCCTCGCGCTCCGCGTCGGTCAGCTTCCGCTTCGCCTCGTAGGCGGCGAGCATCGCCCGCGCCTTGGTCACGTTGAAGGAGAGGTCCGTCTCGAAGCACCAGGCGTTGAGGCAGACGGCGATGTCGTAGGCGAGAAGGTCGGTGCAGGCGAAGTAGAAGTCGATCAGCCCGGACACGCGCGGCTTGCCGTCCGGTCCGTCGAGGAAGAAGACGTTGTCCGGGAACAGGTCGGCGTGGATGTGCCCCCGGGGCAGGGAGCCGGGCGCGGGCCATTCGCGCAGGATGCCGGAGAGCGCGGCGTCCAGCTCGGCGATCAGCCCCTCGCGCACCTCGGCGCCGCGCGCGCGGCAGGCATCGAGCAGCGGCGGCCAGCCCCGGGGGC
>JADGHI010000245.1 GCA_019689515.1 Acetobacteraceae bacterium
GATTGAGGCCGGCCCCCGGGTGGGTGGGGTAGGGACGAGAACGGGGTTCTCGAACAACGCCATGCCCTCCTGGCAGTGGCGCGGGTGGCGGGCAGGGGACTTCGCCTGCCCGCATGCCCCATGCACGCCTGCGCTCCCTCGGCGCGCCGCGGAGCGAGCGACTGGGCCGGATCTGGCTGAGCAGCGCGTCGTGCCCGCAGGGCCGAGCCTCTGACCGATCCGGCGGAGAACGCAGCGTCGCGCGGCTTGCCGGCGACCGCAGATCGACCGGCCCATGGTGATGGGTTGGGCGCCGGCTGGGCGGTATCGAGGCTGAGCGCCCGCCGCTGGTCCCGACTGCCGCAGAGGGGCCGCGCGTTTCGCGGCGTTTCGCAATCTGGTTGCCGCTCGGCCCGCCTCGATGGGCATCTGCCGGTCGGACCGCGATGCCGACTCTCAAGCCGGGGTTCCAGGCGCATGTGCGCCCGCCGTTGGCGCGGGGGAACCGCAGAGGCGCCACGAATTCGCCCGCTCCGCAAGCAGCCCTTCGGACCGTGGCTGGGCGCCAGCGCATGTGAGCGAGGAGTCCGGCGCCACATCGCCCAGAAGTGAAGAGTCGGCCTTAGCTGGACCACTGGCCCAACCGGCTGGCGGCGCTTCTGTTAAGCGGCGCTCCCGCCTCGGACGCCAGCGGCCGGCCGGCGGGACCGGCATCGGGGATTCGCCTTGCCTCCGCAACCTCCCCATATCGATCCTGACCACGGCGCCGCGCATTCCTGCGGGCCTGCCGCGAAACTCGGCCTCGCCCGCGCGTTCAGGCGTTTTGAGACCGAACGGTATCGGCCGCTGCGGACGCGCCAGGGGCGCGAGGTAACCGCGCGGCTGACCGGTGCGGCGAGGGCACTGGGGGACGTCGGAAGGCACGCGTGATGAGAAGCAGGTCCGTCTGGCTCATCGGCTTCCTGCTGTTCGCCGCAGGCGCCACCTTCGCCACCGTCCTGCTGTCCTGGATCCGGCCCGCTGCCGAGGTGGAGCGCGCGTCGCGGCAGGCGCAGTCCGAGGAGGCCGTCACCCCCATCCCCGCGTCCGCCCCGGTCGCTGAGGATCCACTGGAGGCCGCCGCGCTCGCGGCCGTCCGGGCGAGGCTCGCACCTGCCGACGGCAGGCCCGGCCTGTTCGAGCTGCGGGTGTACCGCTTCGGCCCGGCGGACGAGGTTGCGGTCTGCGGCCTCGTCGTCGGGAGGGACGGCACCACGGCTGAGCCCTTCGTCGCGCGGGTCCTGTTCGCGCGCACCACCTCCACCGTGCTTCCTCCCTCCGCGCCTGCGGCCGCCGCACGCTCCGGAGAGGGTGGCGGCCCCGCCTTGTCGCCGCGCCTGCGCGCCAGCATGCCGCTCGTGGTGATCGAGGAAGGGCCCGGGCTGTGGCGCAGCGGCCTGGCACAGCGGCGCTACTGCCGTGACGCCGATCCGTCGCGGCCGCCACCGGCGCCCGAGGCGGCGACGGTCACCGCCGCCGTACCGGCCGCGCCCGTGGCCACAGCCGGGCCGATGGCCTCCGGCGGAGTGACGGCCGCGACCGGGGCGGCTGATCGCGACGGCTTCACCGCCACCGGGACCGAAATCACGTCGCCTGCCGCAGCCAGCTCGATCGCCGGCATCCAGGGCGATGGCGCCCTTCCGGCGGAGGCATCGTCATCGGCCGAGCGGGTCGCGCTGCGGTCGCCGGCGAACATACGGATGGGGCCCGGTGGCGACTATCCGGTGATCACCACCGCCCCGCGCGGCACCGGCTTCCGGGTCCAAGACCGCGCGCCCGGTGGGTGGGTCCGGGTGAGCGGCGCGGATGGGCTGGAAGGCTGGGTCCATTCCAGCCTGCTGCAATAGGTCGCGGCGGCGAGGCGTCGCCCGTTATCCCGGCACGCGAAAAGGGTCGTCCGACCGGACCCCGCACCGGGGTTCGCGCCTGGTTCCCGTGCGGCCGCCCGGCGGGCTCGTGGCGCTTCCTGCGCCAGGCACGGCGTGCCCCGGCACGAAGCGTTCAGGTGACGTCGGGCGGATTCATCGTGCCCGAGCGTCCGTAGGGGCGGCTGTCCTCGGGGTTGCCCTCCTCAGGGGCGCGATCCGGCTCCGCCTGGCGGGACTCGTCCGGGCGAAGGTCGTCCGGTCGGCTGCCCGGTGCCATCTTCGCGTCGGCGATCCGGGCCAGGCCGCGTGGATTTGCCCCACGTCCGGCCTCGGTTCCTTCGCAGAGGCTGCGGATCGAGGCCAGGGTCTGGGCGATCGCCTCCTCCACGGTGCGGCCGGCCTGGCCGCGCCCCTGTGCGCGCATCCCCGCTGCGGCCGCGCCCGCTGAGGCGGTCGGGCGCTGGCCGAGCCGGAGGCGCAGCTCCAGCCGGGACCGCGCCGCCGCGGGTCCGGTGGCGTCCGCGCCGCCGATCGGCACGACGCGCAGCGTGCCCGCGCAGCTTCGCTCGCTGCCGGGCAGCGTGCTCCACTCCATCGACAGCGCCTCGCGGTCCACCCGCATCCATCCTTCGGCGCGATACCGCCGGCCGCCCTGTGCTCCCTCCACCGCAACCCGCTCGGTATCCAGCGGCGCCGCGGTCCGCATGCCCGAGAGGAAGGCGGGCAGGTTGCGGACATCGGCAACGAAAGCGAATACCTCCTCGGCGCTGCGCGCGATCTCGATCTGACCGGTCCGCTCGGGGGCCAGCCTGTTGGTGTCGCCTCCCGACGGTCCGGCGCCGCCCTCGACCTGGTTCATTCCAGCGCACTCCTTCGCGGCCGCCGCGCGGCGCTTGGGCCACCCGGCTTGCCGTGGGCTCCCGGTCTCCAACGCCATGCAACGCTTCGCGTTCGGAGCGGCATGGCGGCCGGGCGCCGGCTCGCGCCCGCGTGTTGTGCGCCCACCGCCGGATCGCCCGTTGCGCTTCCCCGAAGGGGCGGCGAATTCCGCTGCGGCAGGCTAGGCTGGACGGAAGTGGGCAGAGAATGGCGGCGCAGGACGATCACGAGGTTTTTCCGGGAATGCCACGGATTGCCGGGCTCGCGGGCAAGCGGGCCCTGGTCACCGGCCACCGCGGTGGGATCGGCCGCGCGATCGCTGCCGTACTGGAGGCCTCGGGCGCCCGGGTCGTCGGGCTGGACCTGCCGGAGGTGGACCTCGCCGACCTCGCCGCGATCCCTGCGGCGGTGGAGGGCGCCATCGCCGCGCTCGGCGGGGGCGGGCTCGAGATCGTGGTGAACAATGCGGGCGCCACCGCCCTCGGCTCGCTGCTCGACACGCCGATCACCGAGGCGGAGCGGATCTTCCGGATCAACGTGCTGGCGCCCTTTGCCGTGTTGCAGGCGGCGCTGCCGGCGATGATCGCGGGCGGGCGCGGCGGGGCGGTGGTCAACATCGCCTCCGATCAGGCGCTGATCGGCAAGCCGGTCTCCGCCGCCTATGGGGCGAGCAAGGCGGCGCTGGCGCAGCTCACGAAGTCCGCCGCGCTCGACTTCGCGGCGCACGGCATCCGCTTCAACTGCATCGCACCGGGCAGCACCGACACGCCGATGCTGCGGCGGGTGATCGCCGAGCTCGCCGCGCGCTATCCGGACCGTCACAGCGCCGGCAGCGAGGCGGCCTATGCGGCGGCCGTGCCGCTCGGGCGCTTCGCGCGGCCGGAGGAGATCGCGGCGGTGGTCGCCTTCCTCGCCTCCGACCATGCGAGCTTCGTCACCGGCATCGTCATGCCGGTGGACGGCGGGACGACGGCGGCATGAGCGCCGCGGCGGAGAATGGCACGGCTGCGGCGGCGCGGCGCCTCGCGGTCGTCACCGGCGGCACGCGCGGCATCGGCCGTGCCTGTGCCGAGCGCCTCGCGCGCGAGGGCTATGCGGTGGTCGCCGCCGCCCGGAGCGAGCCGCGCGAGGCGCTGCCGCCCGGCGTCGCCTTCGCCGCGCTGGACGTGGCCGAGCCCGCCGCGGTGCGCCGGCTGTTCGACGACCTCGCTGCGCGCTTCGGGGCGGTGCATGTCTTCGTTGCCGCCGCCGGCACCGCCGGCGCCGACCCGCCGGAGGAGGACCTGGCGGAGGCGCACTGGCGCGCCGTGCTCGGCTCCAACCTCGACGGCGCCTGGCGCTGCGCGATGGCGGCCTCGCGGATCATGCCGGACGGCGAGGGGCGGATCGTGACCATCGCCTCGGTCCTCGGCCTGCGCGCGGTGCCGGACCAGATCGCCTACACCGCCGCGAAGCATGGCGTCCTCGGCCTGACCCGCGCGCTGGCGCTCCGGCTTGCGCCGCGGCGGATCACGGTGAACGCGCTCTGCCCTGGCTGGGTCGCGACCGACATGGCGGCCGCGCGCTGGCGCGAACTCGGCATGGACGCCGCCGCTGCCGCCGCCACGACGCCGACCGGGCGCATCACCACGGCCGAGGAGGTCGCAGCGGCGATGGCTTGGCTCGTCTCGCCCGAGGCAGGGAACGTCACCGGCCAGGCGATCGCGCTCGACGGCGGGGCCTCGCTGTGAGACGGAGGCCCGCACCCGATCGCGGGTCGCACTAATGCCCAGCACAGCCCATCGCACAGCGGAATTCCGCGCCGGGCTCACCAGGGTAAGGCCTCGCCCTCGGCGTCGGAGAGGGGCCAGTACGGATCGGCAAAGGCGTGGCGTGGAGTGATGGGGAATGCGTCGTAGAGGTCGCGGCCGTCCCAGTCGAGCGGTTCCCAGAGGCGATCCAGCATGCGGATCACCTGCGCCCAATCCGTCGGCTCGTCGTGCGGCTGGCCATAGATGCGCAACGTGCGTGCACCGGCGCCGAGATAGAAGTCGGCCATGCGGTGGTCGAGCTGCGCATAGCCGCTCTCGATGTCGATGAGGCAAGGCCCGTTGAAGCGGGGCGAGAAACAGGCGCAGGGCAGGCCGTAGGCGTCGGCGATGACCAAGCCGTGGAAGCTATTGCTGACGATGCGCCGGCAGGAGAGGATCTCGCGCAGTTTGTCCTTGAAGGCGGCGAAGCTGGGCTTGTGCCAGGTCGAGATCAGCCTCACCCCGTCAGCCTCCCCGCCGGCATAGCGCGCCCAGGGCTGCCGCGGCCGCGCCACGCTGTCCATCTCCACCTGAGAGATGTGCATGATCACCCCGAGCTCGTGGGTCTTCTCGACATTGTCGGGGAGGATGCGCGGCAGGAACCAGCCTGGCTCGCCGTACACCGCGGGTGCTGCGATGCCGGCCCGCTCGCAGATGGCGCGGCTGTACGGGCCGCGCAGCGCATGCACGACGTAATTGGTGTCCGGGTCGGCGATGAATTGCCCCTCCGGCCCGCGGGGGCCGCGGTTCGGGCTGAAGCAGGTGCCCCAGAAATGCGGTGAACCGCCCTGTTGCCCGTGGCCGATTGTGCCGATGGCGACGAGGCGAGTCAGCATGCTTCGCATGGAGCGATGTACGACCGGGAGGCCGGAGAGCGCGGCAACGACGACGCAGCTGAGCACGTCACCGAAATTGCACCAGCGACGTCCCGGGGTGCTCTTTATGTAGTGGAGCGGAATGGCGCCGGCTGCTTCGCGGATCGCATCGTCAAGCGCCGGAAAGCGACTGAAGGGCGTCCTCAATGCGGGGGTCCTTGGGTTGCCGAATTTGATGGGCGAGGCATTGCCGAGAGGCACCCCGCCCCGGGAAGATCGAGATCGGCCGGTGCACGCCGGCAGCGCCTTCATCGGTGCGAGGGGCAGAGTGGCCGACGGAGCCGTTGCCTCGCCGGCCTGCCGGCCGGCTCAGCTCAATCCGGCTGCGCGTCGGTGATGAGCGGAGTCGGCGCGGACGTCTCGGCCCCCGGCGGGCTGCCGGGGCCCCACATCTTCTCCAGCGCGTAGAGCGCCCGCGTCTCCGGCCGGAACAGATGCACCACCAGGTCGCCGGCATCGATCAGCACCCAGTCGGGGGAAGACTGGATGCGGTCGCGCGTCAGCGACAGTCCCGCCTCGGCCAGCTTCTCCTCCAGGTGCTGGGCCATCGCCCGCAACTGGCGGTCCACGAAGCCGGTGGCGATGATCAGCCGGTCCGCGTAGTCGGCGCGGCCCGTCACATCGAGCACGACGATATCCTCGGCCTTGTCCTCTTCGAGGCTTTGCCGTGCCACCTCCACCAGTCGGTCGAGTTGTGCCGGGGCGACCTTCGGCGCACGCGCCTCGGCCGGCGCGCGCACGGGACGCGGTGGGGAGC
>JADGHI010000246.1 GCA_019689515.1 Acetobacteraceae bacterium
GGGGGGGCGGGGGGGGGGTGGGCGGGCGGGGGGGGCGGGGGGCTAAACCCCCGGGGGGGGGCGGCGCCGCCGCGGAACGGCCGGACCCCGTGTCGGCCGGACCACGGTCCGGCCGAGGAGGGGCCGGAGCGTCGTGCTGGACAAGTGGATCGGGCGGCGCTTCCGGATCGGGTCGAGGCGGTGATCGACCACCACCGGAGATGGACCGTGGCCGCCGGTTCGCGGGACATCCGGTCGCGTGTGACGCGGGCGACGGCTGCGGACGGCTTGTCGCCCCGCCCCGCGCCGCGCCACTCGCCACGGCGCAGCTCGTGCAGCACCTGACATGCGCCGGCTTCGCGGTGAGGCGCCGTCCGCTCGCCCTGGCGGCCACGTAGCACGCCCCAGGACGGCTGCGGCGCGGGCGGCAAACTCGAGATCCGGGCGCTGGGGGGCGGCCACGGCCGCCGCGCGAAGTGCGTCTCGGCCTGCCGGCGCCGCCGCCAGAAGATCAGCTTGGCCCAGGCCAAGTGCGCCCACCGCTCTCTCGGTCGGGCCGAGTGCCCGCCCGCGTCCTCGCGTCCGTCATCGTGCTCCCGCGCGCCCGTTCGTCGGCAAGGTTGGCGGCCCCGGCGGATCGGGACCGGATTTGCAGGAGGAGGGATGCACAGCCGCGATCGCGCAGCGGGGTCCGCTGCCGGAGCCACGTGGCGATCATGACGCAACCAGAAATGTTCACAAGCCGGCGTGGCCACCGGCTGGGTGCGTTGGCGGAAGGTTTTCATTAGTTCTCATGACGGCGGCATCCTTCGCGCCATGTCGGACCGGGATCGGGAAGCCACCACGCCGGGCGCGCTGCCGCCCCGCCGCCGCCACGCGCCCCCACGCCTGACGATCCCTGAATCGCGGCGGACGGCACGGTACGCCCAGGCGCCGATCTGCCGGGCGCCGACGATCTGTGGTTCTCGACCGGATGCCGCGGCCCGCGCGGTTGCCAGCGCCTTCGGCCGATCGGCGTGCGCGCGGCTGTGGCGCTGCTCGGCGCCGAGGCAACGGTGGGGCAACTCGGTGCCGGCTGCGCTGCACGACTTGCGGCGGGCGGGACATCCGGATCCAGATCACGCCGGACCATCGGCCGCCGTACGTCATCGCGTGGGACGGGTCGATGCCGGAGACGCAGGCGACGCTCGGTGGCGGGCGCGGGCGGAAGGCGCTGGGGCGCCCCTAAGGTGTGGGCGGCGCAACCCCGAGCCGGAGATGGACGGGGCTCTACGAGTTTCCTAGACGGTTCCGGAGCGGACGGGTTCTTCAGCGCCGAGCTTGTCGGTCGCGTCGAGCATCTTCGGTGGCCGCGCGCGCACCAAGAGCTCGCGCCGACGATGCGAGGCCACGATGCCAACGTAGAGGAGTTCGTCGGTCAGCATCCTGCGGATCCGTGGCGTCAGGATAGCGCTACCCTGCCGGATCTCGCCCGGCTTAAGCAGATGCGGCAGAGGGCCATAAGGGTTCGTGACAATTGCGCTGAAGCTGGTCTTACGGCGCAGCCGCCACCACCACCACGACGGATATCCGAACACCACCATGTGCGTGATCGTCGTGGGTGCGGTGCCACGGTTGGTCACCGTCAGCGCCAAATACCGGTTCTCATCGCGCACGGGGCCGCCGATGACGATGGCATCGACCATGAGGCTCAGGGATAGCTTCACCCCCTCGTCGACAACCGCCGGATCTCGACGACCAACATGCCAGCCGAGATCACGGCCGCGACCATGGAGGTAATCAGCGCCAGATAGGCGATGCTGGCTGCGTAGCGAGCGACGGCGACTTCTGGAGTGTTCAAGCCTGCGCCGGTCAGTCCCCATCCTGTGGGCGATTGGTACCTTTCCGCAACCTCACTCCCGGCCCGCCGCCGTTTTCGGCGACGAACTCGACGCCAGCGGCTTCTAGTGGTCTGAGTTGGAAGTTGGCTTACGGTTTTCTGGGGCTGGGAGGGAGTAGGCTGTCGGGTCTCGGGCTGGGAGGCGCGCCATGTCCCGCGGACCCAAGGCTGCGGCGCTGGAACTGACCGAGGTCGAGCGGGCGGAACTGCGTCGCCGGCTGCGCCGGCGTGGGACGGGCCAAGCCCTGGCCCAGCGCATCCGGGTGGTGCTGGCCTGCGCCGAACCCGGCGCGACCAACTTTGGTGTGGCCGAGGCCCTGGGCGTGAGCCGCCAAACGGTGGCGACCTCGCGGGGGCGCTTTGCCGAGCACCGCCTGGAAGGGCCGGTCGATGCGCCGCGCTCCGGGGCGCCGCGGACCATCGGTGATGGGGCGGTCGGGCGTCTGGTTGCCCCGACGCTGGGGGCGGCGCCGAGGAACGCCACCTACCGGAGCACGCGCGCCATGGCGCGGCGGGCCGGCATGAGCCAGACCGCGGTGTCGCGCATCTGGCGCGCCTTCGGCCTGCGGCCGCACCGGGCCGAGACCTTCAAGCTGTCCTCGGATCCGGCCTTCGTCGGTCGGAGGCATGCCTCCGACGGTGCGCGATGTGGTCGGACTCTACCTGGCCCCGCCGGAGCGCGCCCTGGTGCTGTGCGCGGATGGTTGAGCCGCGCAGCGGACCAACGCCGCAAATCCAGGCGGCGCAGGGCACGGCGCCTGCACTCCCCATGCGGCCGGGCCAGGCCGAGCGGCGCACCCACGACTACCGCCGCCACGGCACGCTCGACCTGTTCGCCGCCCTCGACGTGAGAGCGGGCGCCGTGATCGGCGCCTGCGAGCGGCGCCACCGCAGCGTCGAGTTCCGCGCCTTCCTCGGCCGGGTCGAATGCGGTGTGCCACCCGATGTCGAGGTGCCTCTCGTGCTCGACAACCTGAAAACGCACAAGACCAGGCTGATCCACGACTGGCTCGTCAAGCGGCCGCGCTTCCACCTCCGCTTCACACCCACCAGCGCGTCCTGGCTCAATCTGGTCGAGTGCTGGTTCGCGCTCCTGAGCCGCCGGCGCCTGGAGCGTGGCGCCTTCACCGGCACGGATGACCTGGAAGCGGCGATCCACGCCTATATCGCCGAGACCAATGCCAAGCCGAAGCCGTTCATCTGGACCAAAACTGCAGACGACCTCCTCAGCAGCGTCGCCCGCTTCTGCCAACGGACTTCCAACTCAAACCACTAGGGGTCGATGCGCACACGTGTGCACATCACCGCGTGTTGGCCGCCGCCCCTTCGATCACCCGGCGCGGGCTCAAGACCGATCGGGCGTTGGAGAAGAACGCCTCCCGGCGGGCGGCGTCCGGCTCGAGCCGCGCCGGGAGCCGGAAGAACTGGTCGCGGCCGTGGCCGCACAGGCACTCGGGCGGCGCGCCGGCGTGCCCGGGCACAGCGCTGCGCCAGCACCCACGACCACACGGCCGTGTGATCGCTGACGCATGCCGACCCCGCCGCACCCGAACCAGGGAGCACTCGGGATCGGCGTGTGGGGCCGCTTGGCGCAGCGCTGCCGCGTGCTCTACGTCGCGGCAGAGGGGCGAAAGTGGCTTTTCCAGCCGCCTGCTCGCGCTGCGCGCCGCGCTCGGCGATGTCGGAGACGCGTTCGGCTACATCGCACAACGTGTGGTCGTCGGGCCACCGGAGAAGGACCTTGCCGCCCTTATCACGGCGGCGCGGGAGATGCGCGCCGATCTGGTCGTGCTGGACACGGTGGTGCGGACCTTCGGTGACGGGGATGAGAACGCCGCAAGGGACATGGGCGGCTTCGTCGCAGCTCTCGACCGGCTGCGCACCGAGACGGCAGACCCCGCCGCGGAGTGGCCGGGCGCGCACGTCGCGGTGATCCATCACGGCCGGCGCGACGGAGCGAACGCTCGTGGCTCGATCGCGCTGGAGGGCGCCGCGGACCTGATCGTGAAGGTGGCGAGGGGCGGCGATGGCGAGCCGAGCTCGGCCACGGTGGAGGCGGCGAAGGACGATGTGGACCACGCGGCGCTGTCCTTCCGGCTGCGCGTGGTGGAGCTTGACGCGGAGGGCAGCGACGGCGAGCCGCGGCGGACCTGCGTCGCGGAAGAGGCCGAAGGGGCGGACGCGCGACGCGCGAAGGCGAGCCCGTCGCCCACCGCCCGGCAAGCGGTCCGGTGCCTCGCGGACGTGGTGGCGCGAGAGGGCGAGCCGCTGCCGCAGGGGGCGGGCTTTCCGCCGCACGCCAACCTCCGCGCCGTGCGGGTTGAACGCTGGCACGCCGAATGCGAGGCGCGCAGCGTGAGCCTGGCGGACAAACCGCATCACCGTCGCCGCAGCATCGCCCGCGCGATGGAGCAGGCCCAGCGTGCCGGGGCGGTGGCGAGCCGCGACGAGCTGGCGTGGCCGGTTCGGGGCGAGACTGCACCGTGATGGCGGGCGGACCGGCCGAAACCCTTGTCGGACCACACCGGACCGCACCGGACCAGGCCCGGACGGACGGACCGGACCAAGTCTCTAGGCTTGGTCCGGTCCGCGGCACCGGCCCGATGGTTCGAACGGATGGGGACGATGCGATGAGCGGGAAGCCGACGCGGGTAAAGGGAGGCGCGAGCGTGGTGGAGGTAGATTCCGGGGACCTGCTGCACCCGAAGCCAAGCGAATGCAAGCGTATAGCGGGTTCGGATAACGGCACGTTCAACACAGTGCTGCTGAACTCGGTCGCGCACAGCCTGTGGTTCTTCCGCGACATCACCCCCAAAGAGCGAAACGCGAAGGTGCTGGCCGCCGCCGTCGCCGTGGGAGGCTTCCGACCGCGCGACGAGGTGGAGGGGATGATGGCCGCCCAGGCTGTGGCGCTGCACCACGCCGCGATGGAGTGCCTCAGGTGCGCGATGATCCCCGACCAGCCGAGCGAGCAGGCGGACCGGCTGCGGCGTCAGGGCGCGAACCTCGCGCGGGCGATGGTGGACATGGCCGAGGCGATCGAGCGGCGCCGCGGCAAGCGGCCCCAGGTGGTGCGGGTGGAGCGGGTGGTGGTGCAGGACGGCGGGCAGGCCATCGTTGGCGCCGTCGCGCCGCGTGCGGCGGTTCCTACCGATGCCGATGCCGCCGGACGTCGCTGATGGATCGGCGCCACCTCGCTTAACGTCTGCGACCACAACATGGAGGCTTCGATGATGGACGCAGGTTCGTGGCTTCCGAGCGTGCTGGTCGCGGTTGGCGTGCCGGCCGCGATCGTGCTGCACCACCGAACCCTCGCGCGTGAGATGGAGGCGAACGACCGGGCACCGGCCCCCGAAGACCACCAAGTCCGCTGGCACATACGGCACATCCGGCAGGACATCGCGCTGGTCGCCTACCTCCTGATGGCCATCCTCGGCGTGCTGGTCTGGATCGGCTCGCGGTCGCCGGGGGCATGACGCGGCACCGGGGGGAGGGTCCGTCGCCTCATCGTGGGGAGGACCCCATGCGCTGCGGCGGACGGGGCCACCTCCGGTGCGGGAACCCGCCGGGTGATCCAAGCAAGGCGCCACGCTGCGGTGCCCGGACGCGGAGCGGCGCGCCGTGCCGCAGGCCAGCGATGCGCAATGACTGATGCCGGATGCATGGCGGCGTCAGCACCGGGCCGCGCACGGCTGAGAGGCTGGCACGGATCCGCGCGGCGCGGACCAAGCACGGGCTCTACTCGGCCGAGATGCTGGCGCTGCGGCGCTACATCACGGCGCAGCTGCGGCGGGGCCGTGCGTTGCTCGACGAAGCGTAGGAGGCGGGGGTTGCGGTACCGTGTAGCGCGCGCGGGCAACATCTGGTGGGCAGGGCAAGCCGGAGCGGCACTGCTCGCGGTCGAAGCCTTGGGCGTGCTGGCAGAGGCGACCTGACGGGGAGGATGCACAGCCTGCCAGCGGGCGGCGCTCGCTACACCAAGCCGATCCGCCCGAGAAATGCGTCCACCTGCGCACCCAGTCCCGGCTCGTCCATCTCGGCGAACTCGTAGCGCGCGCGGACGACGTGCTGCGCTGGCCCGAGCAGGCGCCCGATGTCGGCCGGCGTGCCGGAGACGACCACCTCGGCGGTGGAGCGCGCGATGGTCTGGGCCAGACCGCGCAGCTGCGCCGCATCGTAGCCCATGGCCGGCAGCACAGGGCCGAGTTGCGGCCACGCCGCGAACACCGCCGCGATCTCCGGCGTCGCCGAGGCGCGCGGGTCCACGATCTCGGCCGCCCCCGCCGCACGCGCCGCGGCGT
>JADGHI010000247.1 GCA_019689515.1 Acetobacteraceae bacterium
CGCCCATGCCGATCATGCCCGACCACTGGATCCGCCGCATGGCGGCCGAGCACGGCATGATCGAGCCCTTCGTCGAGAGCCAGCAGCGCGAGGGCGTCATCTCCTACGGCCTCTCCTCCTACGGCTACGACGCCCGCGTCGCCGACGAGTTCAAGATCTTCACCAACGTGGACAACGCGGTGGTGGACCCGAAGAACTTCTCGGAAAACGGCTTCGTCACCCGCACCGGCCCGGTCTGCATCGTCCCCCCGAACTCCTTCGCCCTCGCGCATACCGTCGAGTATTTCCGCATTCCGCGCGACGTGCTGGTGATCTGCCTCGGCAAGTCCACCTATGCGCGCTGCGGCATCATCGTGAATGTCACCCCGCTCGAGCCCGAATGGGAAGGCCAGGTGACGATCGAGATCAGCAACACGACGCCGCTGCCCGCGCGCATCTACGCCAACGAGGGGATCTGTCAGTTCCTCTTCCTGAAGGGCGACACGCCGCCGGAGATCAGCTACGCCGACCGCCGGGGCAAGTACATGGGCCAGCGCGGCGTCGCGCTGCCGAAGCTCTAGGCGCCAGGCGCCCGAAGGGGGAAGGGGGATGGACCGCATCCGGATCCGCGGCGGCCGGCCGCTCGAAGGCCGCATCCCGATCAGCGGGGCGAAGAACGCCGCGCTGCCGCTGATGGCGGCCGCGCTGCTCTCCGACGGGCCGCTCACGCTCACCAACGTGCCCGATCTCGCGGACATCGAGACCATGGGCGCGCTGCTCGCCCAGCACGGCCTCACGGTCGAGCGCGACCGGGCGGCGCGCACCATCGTCCTCTCCGGCGCTGCGGAGAACCTGCTCGCGCCCTACGACATCGTGCGCAAGATGCGCGCCTCCGTGCTCGTCCTCGGCCCGCTGGTCGCGCGCTTCGGCGAGGCGCGCGTCTCCCTGCCCGGCGGCTGCGCGATCGGTACGCGCCCTGTGGACCTGCACCTCAAGGGCCTTGAGCAGATGGGCGCGGAGATCGAGCTGGAGGCCGGCTACATCCACGCCAAGGCGCCGCGCGGCCTCCGCGGCGCGCGCATCCTCTTCCCCCAGGTCTCCGTCGGGGCGACCGAGAACCTGCTGATGGCGGCGGCGCTGGCCGAGGGCGAGACCGAGCTTGTCAACGTCGCCCGCGAGCCGGAGATCGAGGACCTGGCGCGCTGCCTGATCGCCATGGGCGCCCGCATCGAGGGGCTCGGCACCGACCGGCTGCGCATCGAGGGCGTGCGCCGCCTCGGCGCCGCGACCCACGCCGTGATCCCGGACCGCATCGAGGCCGGCACCTATGCCTGCGCCGCCGCGATCACCGGCGGGGCGGTCCTGCTGGAAGGCGCGCGGCTCGACCATCTCGGTGCGGTCGCCCGCATCCTGCGCGAGGCCGGGGTGGAGGTGGAGGAGGTGCCCGGCGGCATCCGCGTCTCCCGCCTCAACGGCCTGCACGGCACCGATGTGATGACCGAGCCCTTCCCGGGCTTCGCCACCGACATGCAGGCGCAGTTCATGGCGCTGATGGCGGTGGCCGAGGGCGCCGCCATGGTCACCGAGACGATCTTCGAGAACCGCTTCATGCACGTCCCCGAGCTCAACCGCATGGGCGCGCGCATCAACGTGCACGGGGCGAGCGCGATCGTGCGCGGCGTGCCGAGGCTCTCCGGCGCGCCAGTGATGGCGACCGACCTGCGCGCCTCGGTCTCGCTGGTCCTCGCCGGCCTGGCGGCGGAGGGCGAGACGATCGTCAACCGGGTCTATCACCTCGACCGTGGGTATGAGCGGGTCGAGCAGAAGCTCGCCTCGGTCGGCGCCGACATCGAACGCATTCCGGGCTGACCCCCGCGCCGCGCAGAGACAGCCCGCGCCGCCTCGTGCTAGACGCCCCCATGGACACCCACATCGCCACCCCTCTCGATCCCGCGACCCCGGCGGATTCCGGCACGCTCATCCTGGCGGTGCCGAAGGGTCGCATCCTCGGGGAGCTGGCGCCGCTGCTGGAGCGGGCCGGCATCCGTCCCGATCCCGACTACGCCGACGAGAGCAGCCGCCGCCTGCGCTTTCCGACGCAGGACCCCGGCCTCGACGTGGTGCGGGTGCGGAGCTTCGACGTCGCGACCTTCGTCGCCCACGGCGCGGCACAGATCGGCGTCTGCGGCGCCGACGTGCTGATGGAATTCGACTACGACCAGATCTACGCCCCGCTCGACCTCGGCATCGGCCGCTGCCGGGTGAGCGTCGCCGGGCCGGCGGAGGTGGCCGACCGCGACGACCCGAGCCGCTGGTCGCGCGTGACCGTGGCGACCAAGTACCCGAACATCGCCCAGCGCCACTTCGCCGCCCGCGGCGTGCAGGCGGAGGTGGTGACGCTGAACGGGGCGATGGAGCTGGCGCCGTCGCTCGGCCTCTCGCGGCTGATCGTGGACCTGGTGCAGACCGGCGCGACGCTGAAGGCGAACGGGCTGGTGGAGACGGAGGTGATCGCGCATGTCACCTCCCGCCTCATCGTCAACCGCACGGCGCTGAAGACGCGGCCCGAGGTGATCGGCGGCTGGATCGCCCGCTTCCGCGCCGCGCTTGCCGAGGTGAACGCGCGGTGACGGTCCGGCTTTCGACCGCCGATCCGGCCTTCGAGGCGGGCTTCGCCGCCCTGCTCGACCAGGCGCGCGAGACGACGCAGCGCGTGGACGCGGCGGTGGCGGCGATCATCGCCGAGGTCCGCGCGCGGGGCGACGCGGCGCTGGTCGAGTTCACGGCACGCTTCGACCGCTGGCGCCCGGCCGACGCCGCGGCGCTGCGCGTGCCGGAGGACGAGATCGAGGCGGCGGTGCGGGGCGTGACCGCGGAGCTGCGCGCCGCGCTCGACCTCGCCGCCGCGCGCATCGAGGCCTTCCACCGCGCGCAACTGCCGCGCGACCTGGAGATGCGCGACGAGGCCGGCCTCACCCTCGGCCTGCGCTGGACGCCCGTGGACGCGGTCGGGCTCTACGTGCCGGGCGGCAAGGCGGCCTATCCCTCCTCGGTGCTGATGAACGCGATCCCGGCGCGTGTCGCGGGGGTGCCGCGCGTCGCGATGTGCGTGCCGGCGCCGGATGGCGTGCTGAACCCGCTCGTCCTGGCGGCGGCCCGCCGTGCCGGGGTGTCCGAGGTCTGGCGCCTCGGCGGCGCGCAGGCGGTGGCGGCGATGGCCTGGGGCACGGCGAGCCTCGCCCCCGTGGACCGCATCGTCGGCCCCGGCAACGCCTATGTCGCGGAGGCGAAGCGCCAGGTCTTCGGCCGCGTCGGCATCGACTCCATCGCCGGCCCCTCGGAGGTGGTGATCCTCGCTGACGCCGCGAACGACCCGCGCCACGTCGCGCTCGACCTGCTCGCCCAGGCCGAGCATGACGAGGCCGCGCAATCCATCCTCATCGCCGATGATGCCCGCTTCGCCGACGCCGTCGTCGCGGCGGTGGAGGCGGAGCTCGCCACCCTGCCGCGTGCTGCGATCGCCGGAGAGAGCTGGCGCCGCCACGGCGCGGTGATCCTGGTGCGTGACTGGACGGAGGCCGCGTCACTGGTCAACCGCCTGGCGCCCGAGCACCTGCAGCTCATGCTCGCCGAGCCGCGCGCCGTGCTGGCCCGCATCCGCCATGCCGGCGCGGCGTTCCTCGGCCGCTGGTGCCCGGAGGCGCTGGGCGACTACGTCGCCGGCCCGAACCACGTGCTGCCGACCGGGCGCACGGCGCGCTTTGCCTCCGGCCTCTCCGTCTTCGACTTCCTCAAGCGCACCACCTGGGTGGAGGCGGACCAGGCGGGGCTGGCAGCGATCGGCCCGGCGGCGGTTGCGCTGGCGGAGGCCGAGGGGCTGGATGCGCATGCGCGCAGCGTGGCGGTGCGGCTGCCGGGGCGCCGCCCCGCCTAGGACTATCCTCGCGCGGCGTCACAGGTAGCGCCCGCGCTCCAGGATCTCGAGCGTGTACTCCCGATAGGTCATGCCGCGCTCCTCCGCGCGGGCGAGGCGGCGCAGCGCGATCTCCCGCGGCGGCGTCTTCCACGCCCGGCGATGGGCCTTCCGCCAGCAGAAGAGCCGCCAGGAGGCGTTCGGGTTGGGCGGCTCTTCCGGTTCCAGTGGCGGGCCGCCATTGTGCCCAAGCATCGGGCGGGCGAAAGCCTCATCCCTCGGCATCGAGCCGCTTCTCCATGGTGACCCAGGTCGGCTCGGCATACCCCGGGTGGGTGTGCAGCGTCGTCTCCCGGAAGCCGCAGGACGCGAACAGGCGCCGATTGCCCTCGAGGACGAGCCGGGTGCCGAGACGGAGATGCTCGAGGCCCCGTCGCCGCGCCTCCGCCTCGGCCGCGGCGAGGAGGGCGCGCGCGATCCCCCGTCGCCGCCATTCCGGGGCGACCGCGAGGCGTGCCAGCCAAAGACCGTCCTCGTTCGGGGTCCAGAGGAGGACGCCCACCAGCGTCCCGGCCACCTCCACGGCCATGCCGCCGCCGGAGGCGAGCTGCTTGCGCACCCCGTCCGCCGTCTCCCGCAACGCCGAGGGGGGCGGATCGGGCCGGACGGGCTGGACCGCGAAGGCGGCGCGGATCAGGGCCGCCGCCGCCGGCGCCTCCTCGACAAGGAGGGGACGGATGCGGAATTCGCCCGGTGGCGGCATGGCCTCGCCGCCGGTGCTGCTGGCCTCCGGTCGCATGGCGTGCCCCTCCCACTTCCTTCCTTGCGGCGGGACAGCGTCGGATTAGCAAGGATCGTGCCCCCACCCGCCAACGGGCCGCAATGGCCGGCTGGGCCTTCCGTTCGCGAGGCAGTGACACGCGCGCGACGGCGATGGGCAGGCCGATCGGTCCGTCCCAAGCTTGACCCCGGTCGCCGCCCCACTCATCTTCCGCGCCGTCGGTCAACCCCTGCCCGCGACGTGCGGTAGGCGCCCCCGCCCGCCGGGCCGCCGCCTCGACCGACAACGCCCGACCGCGCAAAGAAGGAATCGGATGTCGAAAGAAGACATGATGGAGTTCAGCGGCACCGTCGTGGAGCTGCTGCCGAACGCCATGTTCCGGGTGAAGCTCGACAACGACCACATCGTGCTCGCCCACACCAGCGGCAAGATGCGCAAGAACCGCATCCGCGTCCTGACCGGCGACCGGGTGAATGTCGAGATGACCCCCTACGACCTCACCAAGGGCCGCATCACCTTCCGCTACAAGTAGCCCGGTCGGGCGAGGGGGGGACCGCGCGATGGGCGTGGTCGAAGGCGGCCACCGGCCGCCGCTTGTCCTGGCTTCGGCCAGTCCGCGCCGGCGTGAGTTGCTTGCCCGCATCGGCATCACCCCCGACCGGATCGTAGAGACCGACATCGACGAGACGCCGCGCAAGGGCGAATTGCCGCGCCAGCTTGCCGCCCGCCTCGCCGCCGCCAAGGCCGAGGCCGCTGTCGCCGTCGCGCCCGAGGCCCTCGTGCTCGCCGCCGACACCGTCGTCGGCGCTGGCCGGCGCATCCTGCCCAAGGCGGAGACGGAGGAGCAAGCGCGCGCCTGCCTCGAGTTGCTCTCGGGCCGGCGGCACCATGTCTATACTGCGGTCGTGCTGGCCCTGCCGGACGGGCGGCGGCTGCGCCGCCTGGCGGACTCGATCGTCCTGTTCCAGCGCCTGACCGAGGCGCAGATCGCGGACTACCTCGCCTCCGGCGAATGGCACGGCAAGGCCGGCGGCTACGCCATCCAGGGCCGCGCCGAGGCCCATGTGCGCTTCCTCGCCGGCTCCTACTCCAACGTGGTCGGCCTGCCGCTCTACGAGACGGCGCAGCTCCTGCGCGGGATCGGCTGGCTGCGGCCATGAGCGCCGGCCCTCGCGGCGCCGCCCTGATTCGCGTCAGCGTCGGCCCTGGCGAACGCCGCATCGCGGTGCTCGACGCCGAGGGTGAGGCGCTGCTGGATTACGAGGTGGAGAGGCCGGCGCGGCCCGAGGGCATCGGCGATCTGCACCGGGCCCGCGTCAGCGCGCTCGCGCCCGCGATGGGCGGCGCCTTCCTGGCGCTCGCCGGGGGTGAGACCGGCTTCCTGCCGGCCGGAGAGGTCGCGGCGCCGCCCGGCCCGGACGCCCGCCCGCCACCACTCAACCGCGTGCTGCGGGAAGGGCAGGCCCTGGCGGTGCGCGTCACGCG
>JADGHI010000248.1 GCA_019689515.1 Acetobacteraceae bacterium
ATAGCAGACCGCTGGCGGCCCGGCCAGTTCGCGCAGCCAGGCGAGGCAGGTTTCGCGGCCGGCGACGCAGCCTCCCGCCAGCCACCGGTCGCGCACCGCCCGGATCAGCGCCCCGACCCGCGGCCCCTCCGGCACGCCGAGCGCGAGCACATCGGCCCCGGCCAGCGGAAACACCGGCACCGGCGTCGCCGCGGCCCGCGCGCGGTCGGCGGCGCGGTCGCGGCCATCCTGCGCCTCCGCCAGCCAGAGCGCGTCCACCGCATCCGCGCCGCGCAGCGCCCGCAGGCGGCGCAGATCGTCGTCGTCGAGCCCCGGCTCCGGCAGCGCCTCGCCGCCATTCACCAGCAGACGCGCGAGCCGGTCGCGCTCCTCGCCCGACATCCGCAGCCGCGCGGCGAGCGTGCCGATCCGCCGCGGCGAGCCCTCGCCCACCAGCACCGCGAGCCGCAGCACCGGATCGGGAGGCAGGCCGGCGGCGACGAGGCGCCGCAGCGCGGGCAGGCGCGGCGCCGTGCCATCGCCGCCCTCCATCGCCTCCGGCAGCACCGCGCCGAGCACGCCGGTTTCCGCCATCAGCTCCAGCGCGTCGCCCGGGTCCGGCGCCTCCAGCAGGCGCTTCAGCTCCATCCACACCCGCTCGGCCGAGAGCCGCGCGAGCCCCGGCACCGCCGCGCGGATCGCCGCCACCGCCGCCGGGTCCGGCTCGCCGCGCCCGTAGCGCGCGTGGAAGCGGAAGAAGCGCAGCGCGCGCAGGTAGTCCTCGGCGAGCCGCGTCGCCGGGTCGCCGACGAAGCGCACGACGCCGCGCGCGAGGTCCTCCCGCCCGCCGAAGTAGTCCCAGAGATCGCCCTCCGCGGAGAGCGACATGGCGTTGATGGTGAAGTCCCGCCGCGCCGCGTCCGCGCGCCAGTCCGTCGTCCACTCCACCGTGGCGTGGCGCCCGTCGGTGGCAACGTCGCGGCGCAGGCTCGTCACCTCCACCGGCTGCCGGTCGAGCACCGCCGTCACCGTGCCGTGCGCAAGGCCGGTCTCGAACACCTTCAGCCCCGCTTCGCGCAGCCGTTCCGCCACTGTCTCGGGCGGCAGGGGCGCGGCGACGTCCACGTCGTGCACCGCGCGCCCGGCCAGCGCGTCGCGCACGCAGCCGCCGACCGCCCGCGCGCCGGGCAGCGCGGCCAGCACCGCGCGGGGCGTCGGCCAGGCGAGGAACTCCGGCGGCGGCACGATCCGCCCGTGCGGTGGATCGTCCTGCGGCGGCGGAGGGGGTGGCAGCGACGCCCGGCCGCCGTCCACTACCGCGGCCCCGGCGCGATGGGGGTAGCGGGGTCCGCCCGGTGGGTCAGGGGACGCCGCTGCGGGTCGGGCTGCTGGCGGGCCGCGGGCGTCACCGCGGCGCGCTCCGACTCGGCATGTCCGGGCACGATCTCCTCGCCCGCGCCGGTCCAGCGCGGGGCGACATAGGCGGCCGCGCTCTGGTCCGCGCTGCGCGACAGCCCGTACCAGACCGCCCCGCCGATGCCGGCCGCCACGGCGAGGCCCGCCACCACGAGGACGGCCGTTGACGGCTCGGCCGTGGGATAGGCGCGCCGCCACAGCCAGAAGGTCGCGAAGGGCAGCAGGAACAGCAGCAGCTCGATCAGATAGGGCACGATCGCCGTCCACTCATGCCCGGCCGCCGCGCCGACAGGCTGCCGCCGGACCGGGAGAATGTCATGCCCGCAGCACGCGCGCGAGGTTGACCAGCATCGCCGCGGTCGCTCCCCAGATGTTGTGGCGGGGATGCGGCCAGACCCAGAACTCCCGCGTCCGGCCGCGGAACTCCGACCGCTCGCGCCGCGGCGCCTCGGGGTCGAGGATCGTGGCCAGGGGATACTCGAAGGCCAGTTCCACCTCCGCCGGATCGGGCGTGATCGTCAGGGGCGGCGGCACCAGCCCGACCACCGGTGTCACCCGGAAGCCGGTGCCGGTGAGGTGCACGGGCAGCCGGCCGACGATCTCCGGAAGGCGGGGGTCGAGTCCGACCTCCTCCGCCGCCTCGCGCAGCGCCGCCGCTTCCGGGGTCTCGCCGGGCTCGATCCGCCCGCCGGGGAAGGCGACCTGGCCGGAATGGGAGTTGAGATGCGCGGCGCGCAGGGTGAGCAGCACGGTCGGCCGCTCGGGATGGATCACGATCGGCACCAGGACGGCGGCCTCGCGCAGCCGCCCCTCTGCCGCCAGGGCGGGGTCGAGCAGGTCGCTCTGCGTTGGTGCCGCCCGCGCCAGCGCCTCGGCGTCGCGCAGGCGCGCGATGATCTCCGACCGCGTCATGCCCCCATCGTCCCGAACCGGCCGGCTCCCCCTGCTGCAGGCACCGCGCTAGGGCGCGGCGGCGCCGGCGGCGCGACCTGTCGGCCTGCTCTCGGCGGTTCCGGCCGTCTCGCACGACGGGGGCACCTCGTCGATCGGGAAGAACACGCCCTCGCTCCAGACGCCGAGCACCTCGCGCCCGTCGGCGAGGCGCTCCTGCCGGGCGTGGGCGATCATCTCGTAATAGACGGAGCGGCTGATCCGCGCCTCGAGGCCCGGGCGGACGGTGACGTAGGGGCGCGGCTCGCGGCTGCGCGGATCGATCTCGACGCGGATCGGATGGTCCGCATCGGCGGTGACCATCTCGTCGAGATTGGTGCGGAAGGTGAGGCAGGGGCGCCCGTCGCACTCGCGCCACCACATCTCGACGGCGACGAAGGGCGCGTCCTCGACCTCGACGCGGCCGCGCTCGGCGGGCGTCTCGAGAACGTAGGAGCCGTCCGCCTCGCGCCGCAGGACGGAGGCGAAGAGGCAGACCAGCTCCTTCCGGTGGATCGGGCTGCCGCGGTAGTGCCAGGTGCCGTCGCGGGCGATGCGGATGGCGAGGGCGCCGTGGTCGTGCTTCCGCCGCGGCGGCCCCTGCCGCACCGCGGGTGTGTTGGGTGATCTCGCGGCGACGACGGGCGGGGTCATGGCCTGCTGCCGCTCCGTGGCCCTGGTCGTTGCGCCGTCATTCATCGCTTTCTCCGCGTGGCCGAGAGTCATAGGCTGCCGCGCCCTCGCACGATGGTTGCCGGCCGCGCCGGGAACCCGTCGTCACCCTGTCCCTTGGGGCGTCACCCCCCGGCGACGCCGAGGCCAATATAGGGAGTGAGCCTGGTATGGTTGAAGTGGCGGAGCGAGCGGGCGGTGTGCCAGGGTCCGATCCGGCGCGCCTGGTCGCCGAGGTGGAGGCGCTCGGCGCCCGCCTGGCGCGGGTGCGCGAGGCCATCGGGCGCGTCATCTTCGGCCAGCAGGCGGTGATCGAGCAGAGCCTGGTCACCCTGCTCTCCGGCGGGCATGTGCTGCTGGTGGGCGTTCCCGGCCTCGGCAAGACCAAGCTGGTCGAGACCCTGGGCGTGGTGCTCGGCCTCGACGCACGGCGCGTGCAATTCACGCCGGACCTCATGCCGGCGGACATCCTGGGCTCCGAGGTGCTGGAGGAGGACGCGCACGGCCACCGCTCCTTCCGCTTCATCCGCGGCCCGGTCTTCTGCCAGCTCCTGATGGCCGACGAGATCAACCGCGCTTCGCCGCGCACCCAGTCGGCGCTTCTGCAGGCGATGCAGGAGCGGCGCGTCGCGGTGGGCGGCGAGATCCACGCCCTGCCCGCGCCCTTCCACGTGCTCGCGACCCAGAACCCGATCGAGCAGGAGGGCACCTATCCGCTGCCCGAGGCGCAGCTCGACCGCTTCCTGCTGGAGATCGAGGTCTCCTACCCGGACGAGGCCGCCGAGCGCGCCATGCTGATCGCCACCACCGGTGCGCAGGAGGCGCCGCCCGTCCAGGCGATGACCGGGCCGGAGCTGATCGCGGCGCAGGCGCTGATCCGGCGCATCCCGGTCGGCGAGCAGGTGCTGGACGCGATCCTGCGCCTGGTGCGCGGGGCGCGGCCGGGAACCCCCTCGGGGATCGAGGCCGTGTGCAGGCATCTCGCCTGGGGGCCGGGCCCGCGCGCCGCGCAGGCGCTGATGCTGGCCACGCGCGCGCGCGCCGTGCTCGACGGCCGCCTCGCGCCGAGCGTGGACGACGTCGCGGCGCTGGCCGAGCCGGTGCTGCGCCACCGCATGGCGCTGACCTTCACCGCGCGGGCCGACGGCGTGCGCATCGCCGACGTGATCGAGACGCTGAAGGGGCAGCTCGGATGATCCCGCCGCGCCGCCCTTCGCCTCGGCCGCCGTCCGGCGGGCGCAGGCGCGGGCGCGTCCCCCGGCAGGTGCCGCTCCGCCGCCGACGCAGGACGGGGGCGGTCCGTTGAGCGGCGCCGCCTCCTCGCGCACCGCCACCCACGCCGAGGCGCTGGGCGCCACGCTCCCGCCGCTCGTCGTCGCGGCGGAGCGGGTCGCCGCGGCGGGCATGCCGGGCGGGCCCCGCCGCCCGCGCGCCGGCACCGGCGATGCCTTCTGGCAGTTCCGGCCCTTCGTCCAGGGCGATCCGTCGAGCCGCGTGGACTGGCGGCAGAGCGCCAAGTCCGATCGCCTCTTCGTGCGCGAGACGGAGTGGGAGGCGGCGCAGACCGTCGCCCTCTGGCGCGAGCCCGGGGAGTCGATGCAGTGGCGCTCCCACCTCGCATCCGTGACGAAACGGGAGCGGGCCGAATTGCTGCTGCTCGCCCTCGCCGCGCTGCTGCTGCGCGGCGGCGAGCGCGTCCGGCTGCTGCCCAGCCCCGGCCGCCGCAGCTTCGCCGGACGCGGGGCGCTTGTCTCGCTCGCCGAAGCGCTGACCCGGCACGACGCGCCGGCGGAGGACGTGGCGATGCCGCGTCATGCCCGCGTGGTGCTGTTCGGCGATTTCCTGGCGCCGCTGGAGGAGGTGCGCCGCACCGTCTCCGCCCTCGCCGCGCGGCCGGTGCGGGGGCATCTGGTGCAGGTTCTCGACCCGGCCGAGGAGACCCTGCCCTATGCCGGGCGCATCCGCTTCGAGGGGCCCGCCGCCATGCGGGTGGGGGAGGAGCCGGTGCTGGTGCCGCGCGTCGAAGGGGTCCGCGCGCTCTACGCCGAGCGGCTGGCGCAGCATCGGGCCGGGCTCGCCTCCATCGCCGCGGCGGCGGGCTGGACCTTCGCCGTCCACCACACCGACCAGCCGCCGGAGGCGGCGCTGCTGGGATTGTGGCTGGCGCTCGCGCCGCAATGATGAACCCCGAATACCCCGGCGCCGTTTGAGCCGCGCGCGGGGAGATTTGGGAGAGGTAGCCCGCGCAGAGGGGCGTGCATTCCGCGGTGCGCGCCCTACATGCCGTCCATACCCGTACCCCTCGGCCCTGGTGGCCGGTCAATCGGGCGCCCCCCTGGCGGAAGCGCTTGGGCCAGGCGGGACCGCAACGACACCGATCGGTGCGCAACGAACGCGCGGCGCCCGGTCCCCGCCGCGCTTCCGGGCTCGTGGGCGCGTAACGGTATGCGAAATGCGAGAGGCGATGCGGTATGCTTGAGGCGATGCACCGCTCCTCCCGATGCTCTCCCTAGGCCCCGTCGCCTTCGCGGCCCCGTGGCTGCTGCTCGCGCTGCCGGCCCTGCCGCTGCTGTGGTGGCTGCTGCGCGTCACCCCGCCGGCGCCACGGCGGCAGGTCTTCCCGCCGATCCGCCTGCTGCGCGACCTCCCGGCCGCCGAGCAGACCCCCGCACGCACGCCCTGGTGGCTGCTGGCGCTGCGCCTTCTGGCCGCGGCGCTGGTGGTGCTCGGGCTCGCCCGGCCGGTGCTGGGACCGAATGCCGGCGGCGTCGGAACGGCCGGCGGGGTGCCGCTGCTGGTCGTGGTGGATGACGGCTGGGCCGCGGCGCCGGACTGGCCCGCCCGCATGGCGGCTGCCACCGCCGCGGTGGAGCGCGCCGGGCGCGAGGGCCGCCGCGCCGCGCTGCTCGTCACCGCCGCCTCCGAGACCGGCGAGCCGCCGGCCGCGACCGGCCTGATGCCGGCCGAGGAGCTGCGCGCCCGCCTTGCCGCCCTGCGGCCGAAACCCTGGCCGCCGGACCGCGCCGCGGCGCTCGAGGCCCTGCGGCGCTTCCGCGACGCCCATCCGGGCGGCTTCGAGAGCCTGCTCGTCGCCGACGGCGTCGAGCATGCCGCGGCGGGCGCGCCGGCGGGCTTCGCTCCCCTCGCCGCCGCGCTCGCC
>JADGHI010000249.1 GCA_019689515.1 Acetobacteraceae bacterium
GGGAAGGACGCCCTCGAGGGCGCCGCCCGCCCGGGCAGCCAGAGGCCGAAGGGAGGCGCTTCCGTGGGCGCCTTCGGATCGCCATCCCTAGGGCGGCGCCACGATCAACGAGCGGGACAAGTCGAGCTTTGGACATGCCAGGAGATCCTCTGGGCGGGAGATGGGGATTGCCATCGTGGGAAGGTCAAGGTCCGCCTCGGGAGACCCGCCAATGCCATCTCCCTTCGTCCGGCACCGACACCCGGTCCGCCAGGGCCCCGCCCTGCCCGCAGCCATGCCGAGGCCGCATTGACTCCGCGGGCCGGTCCTCCGAGATGCTGCGCGCCATGTGCCGTCCGCGCCGTGCCCTTCGCCTGCCCCTCCTCACCGCGCTGTCGCTCGCCGGGTTCGCCCTGGCCTGGGGGACGCCCCCGGGACGACCGGCGACCGCGCAGCCGGCAGCCACCGCGCCGGCCGAGGGCGAGAGCCGGACGCGCGAGCCCTTCCGCGTCATCAACCGCACCGGGCAGGAAGCAACGGCGCTGCACGCCGTGCGCAGCGGCCGCAGCGACTGGGGGCGCAACCTGCTGAGCCGGCCCCTCGCCCCGGGCGGCGCCTTCGTCCTGCGGCCGAGCGAGCAGGCCGGCTGCAACTTCGACATCCGCCTGGTCCTGGCCGACGGACGAGAGGCGCGGCTCGTGAACCAGGACATCTGCGCCAATCGCACCCTGACGATGGAACCGGCGCAGGTCGTCGCCGGCGCCCATGGTAAGCCGGCGCCGGTCCGTCCCGCCGAGCCCGCTCCTCCCGTCCCTGCGCCCGCAACGGCGCGGAGCGCGCCGGTGCCCGGGGCGCGGATCAATCCAGGCGCTCGCGTCGCGTCCGGCACGGGCTTCGTGGTGGCGCGCGACCGGGTGCTGACCAACCAGCACGTGATCGACCGCTGCGACCGGGTGCTTGTGCGCACCGCGGACGGCCGCCTGCTCGCCGCCGTTCCGCCGGCGCGGGTGGACCGCGAGCGCGACCTCGCCGTGCTGAACGTGCCGGGCGATCCCGGCCCGCCGATCGCCTTCCGCGCCGCCCCGCCCGTGCGCCGGGGCGAGGGGGTGGTGACCTACGGCTTCCCCCTCTCCGGCCTGCTCTCCTCCGGCCCGACCCTCACCACGGGCGAGGTGAGCGCGCTCGCCGGGCTGCGCGACAATCCGCGGCAGTTCCAGATCAGCGCGCCGGTGCAGCCGGGCAATTCCGGCGGACCGCTGCTCGATCGCTGGGGGCATGTCGTCGGGGTGGTGGTGAGCAAGCTGAATGCGCAACGGGTGGCGCAGCACACGGGCGACATCCCGCAGAACGTGAATTTCGCGGTGAAGGGGACGGAGGCGCTGGCCTTCCTGCGCGGCGCCGGCGTGACGCCGGCGCTCGCCAGGAGCCAGGGACCGGAGCGCGGCGCCGCCGAAGTGGGGGAGGTCGCGCACCCAAGCACGGTGTTCATCCGCTGCGAGCGCTGAGATGCCGCTCCCTGCCCGCCACCGCTGACCGATGGCGGCGCAGCGGCACGCCGGCTACAGGCCGAGGCGCGCCGCCGCCTGCTGCAGCATGGGCAGCACGTAGAACAACAGGACCATCGCGCCGTTGAAGGCGAGGCGCATCGCGTAGCTCCGGTAGGCCTCCGGCATCTCCAATGTGGCGGACACCCCGGTCCCGAGGATGGCGGCGAGGAGGCCTGGCGTGACCATGCGCCGCACCGCCTCGGGATCGGCAAGCAGCCCGAGCAGATGCGCCTCCGCAGTGCGGGCGATGAGTTGCAGCGGTGTGAGGTCGCCTTCCATCCGCGTCCGGAGCTCCGCGGCGAGGCTGCCCTGGACGCGATTAAGGCCTGGTGAAGCGGCGACGCCCGCGCCCGGCCGGCCACCCATCCGCTGTGCCCAGGCGCCCCTGACTGGAAGGGAGGCCGCCAGCCCCCTACTGCCCGGCCTTGCGATCTATTTTTCCCCCGGAACGCGGACGATCCGGCCTCTTCATGAGCGGAGGCGATCCTCGTGTTCGACCGCCCTTCGCGGGGTGCGCCCCCCACCGGGCGGGCATCGCGACAGCCCAAGCGACCCGGCACAGGCGCGGCGCCCGACGGCCTTCATCGCGGTTCCGGCTTCAGCATGGTTGCCTCCGCCGGCTGCGACGGCACGCATATCGAGTATCGGTCTAGGCACCTGCAACCACACGGACGACCCGGAGTGCATCGCCCGAGTCGCGTCAACCTTGCATTGCGGCGGAGCAGCCCCGGCTTCCCGCAGCCGTCGATTTCCTTGACAACTCCTCATCACACCGAGATGATTTCACTTGGAGTTGTTTCGCTGCTGGGCGGATGCAACGAGCCGGAGGCTGCGGGCATCGCGGGATGCGAGATGCCAAATGCAGGCCGCTTCGCGCAACACCTGGCAGGGAGGATCAGCAACCGACCGACGCCTCTCCGGGGCAGGCCGCCCCTCGGGTCCACCTCCAGCCAGCCATTGCAAGCCGGTGTATGTCCTGCTCGACGTTTCCAGACTCCTGAACTGCGGTCGGAGACAGACCCCGTCCGGGATCGACCGCGTCGAGGCAGCCTATGCCCGCTACTGGCTCTCTGCCGCACCGCCGGAACGGGTCGGCTTCGTTGGCCTGAGCGGCTGGGGCGACTTCGCCGCCGTCCCCCGGCAGACCGTGCAGGCGATGCTCGCCGCGCTCGACGAAGCCTGGGCGGGGATCGGCCCAGGGTTCGGAGGGGCCCGGAAGCGGGCCGCGCGAATCGGCGCGGCAGCGCAATCCGCCCTGCTCGCCGGCCTTGGCCGCGGCGCGCTGCGGCGCCTGCTGCGCAACACCGAAGGTCAGCGGCGCGTCCTGCTCTCGGTGTCCCACCGCTCGCTCGAACGGCGCGAGCCGATCGCCCGGCTGCGCCAGGCCGGCGTTGCCTTCGTGCCGCTCGTGCATGACCTGATCCCCGCGACCCATCCGGAATACGCCCGGCCAGGGGAAGTCGGGCGGCACCTGCAGCGCCTCGCCACCGTCGCCGCGCTCGCCGACGGGGTGATCGTGAATTCCGCGGCAACCGCAGCGGTGCTGGACCCGCACCTGATCCGCCGGGGCGGCCCGCCCCCGGTCGCCATCGCCCCCTTGGGGCTGGAGCTTCCGCCCGCGACGGTGGCCGCGCTGGCCACGCCCGAGCCGTGGGGGCCGGCGGCACGGTCCCCGGAGGGGCGGCCGGAGCCACCCTATTTCGTCACCATCGGCACGATCGAGCCGCGCAAGAACCATCTCCTGCTGCTGCACATCTGGCGCGACTTCGCCCTCCGGCTCGGCCCGGACGCGCCGCGCCTGCTGCTGATCGGCCGCCGCGGCTGGGAGAACGAGAACGTGCTCGACCTGCTCGACCGGTGCACCGCGCTGCGCGGGCTGGTGGAGGAAGTCGGGCAGGTCGCCGACCTCGCCGTCATGCGGCTGCTGCGCGGCGCCCGGGCCCTGCTGTTCCCGAGCTTCGCCGAGGGCTACGGCCTGCCCCTGGCCGAGGCGCTGGCGCTCGGCACTCCGGCGCTGGTCAGCGACATACCGGCACTGCGCGAGGTCGGCGGTGCCGCACCGGACTATCTCGATCCGCTGGACGGCCCGGCCTGGGCCCGGGCGATCCTCGACTACGCCGACCCGCGCTCGGCGGCCCGCGCGGCGCAGCTCGAGCGGCTGCGGCAGTGGCGGGCGCCGCGCTGGGCGGACCATTTCGAACTCGTCGAGGACCTCCTGGAGCGGGTCGTCGCCGCCCCGAGCGGCACCCTCGCCCCCGCCGCGGCCGCGGTGCGTGGGGGCGAGCCCGCATGGGCGGGCGGCGTCAGCGGCGGCGCTGGCGGTCGCCTGCGCCCGACGGCGACACCGGCAGCGGCGGGGGCGACGGCCGCGGTTGCCGCCGCCGACGCCGGCGTGCGATGAGGGCGGCGCCACATCCGATGACTTCGCCGAGCCGGAGGCCGGGGCGAATGGCGCCTCGGCCCCGGCCAGACTCTGCCCCTGCCGCCGGGACGCCGACGACCACCGAATGACTGCGACACGCCGCCCCACCGCCGAGGCGATTGCGATCGTCGGCGCCGCCTGCCGCCTGCCCGGCGCTCCGGACCTCGATGCCTTCTGGCGCCTGCTCGCCGAGGGGCGGGACGCGGTGAGCCAGGTGCCCGCCAGTCGCTTCGACCAGGCGCGCTTCCTCCATCCCCGCCGCGGCGAACCAGGGCGCAGCTACACCTTCGCCGCCGGCGTGCTGGACCCGGTCGAGGGCGGCGAGGATGCGGCCCGCATGTTCGACGCCGCGGCCTTCGGCCTCTCCCCGCGCGAGGCGGCGGAGATGGACCCGCAGCAGCGCGTCCTGCTCGAAGTCGCGGCCGAGGCGCTGGAGGACGCCGGCTGGCCGGCGGAGCGCGTCGCCGGGCAGCGGATCGGCGTCTTCGTCGGCGGCTCCTCGACCGACTACGCGGAGCTGCGCCTCGCCGACATCGCCGCGGCCGACCGCTACCAGATGACCGGCAACGCGCTGTCCATCCTTGCGAACCGGCTGACCAACGTCTTCGACCTGCGCGGCCCGGCGCAGACGATCGACACCGCCTGCTCCTCCTCCTTAGTGGCGCTCCACCTCGCCGCGCGCGCGCTGCGCGACGATCCGCACCTCCCCGCCGCCCTGGTCGGCGGCGTCAGCATGCTGCTGAGCCCCTACGGCTTCATGGGGTTCTCGATGGCCGGCATACTCTCCCCCACCGGGCGCTGCCACGCCTTCGACGCGCGGGCGGATGGCTATGTGCGGGCGGAAGGCGCCGGCGTGGTGGTGCTGAAGCGCCTCTCCGACGCGCTCGCCGATGGCGATACGATCCGCGCCGTGCTGCTCGGCAGCGGGGTGAATGCGGCGGGGCGCACCGTCGGCCTCTCCCTGCCGAACAAGGAGGCGCAGGCGGCGCTGCTCGCGCAGGTTCTGGCCGAGAGCCGCGTCGCGCCGGACCGCTTCGCCTATTTCGAGGCACACGGCACCGGCACCCAGGCGGGCGACCCGATCGAGGCCGGCGCGCTCGGCGCGGCGATCGGGCGGCACCGCAAGGCGCCGCTGCCGATCGGCTCGGTGAAGACCAATATCGGCCATCTCGAGGCGGCCTCCGGCATGGCCGGGCTGCTCAAGGCGATGCTGGTGCTGGAGCGCGGCGCGATCCCGCGCTCGCTGCATTTCGAGACGCCCAATCCGGAGATCGATTTCGCCGGGCTCGGCCTCCGCGTCGCGGCCGCGACGGAGAAACTGCCGCGACGCGCCGATGCGGTGGTGGGCGTAAACAGCTTCGGCTTCGGCGGCACCAACGCGACGGTCCTGCTCGGCCCGGCACCACGGCCGCGGCGGCGCACCCGTGCCAAGGGCGCGGCGGTGGCGACGGCGGCGCAGGCGGAGGGGCCGGCGCCGCCGGAACCGCCGCTGCTGCTCTCGGCCCGCTCCGCCGGGGCGCTGCGGGCGCTCGCGGAGCGCTGGGAGGCGACGCTCGCCGGAGCGGACACGGCACAGGTCGCGGCGCTCAAGCGCGGCGCGGCGCGCTACCGCGATCTCTTCACGCACCGGCTGGCGCTGCGCGGAACCGAGGCGAGGAACCTCGCCGCCGCCCTCGCCGCCTGGCGGGAGGGCGGGCGGCTGCCCGCCAGCGTCGAGCACGGCGTCGCGGTGCGCGGCAGCCTGGCCTTCGTGTTTAGCGGCAACGGCGCGCAATGGGCCGGGATGGCGCAGGAGGCGCTCGCCGCCTCCGCCGAGTTCCGTGCCGGCGTGGCGGAGGCCGACGCCGCTCTTGCCCCCATACTGGGCGCATCTCCGCTGGCAATGCTCGAAGCGGGCGTCTCGGCCGAGGCGCTCGCCGGCACCGACATCGCCCAGCCGCTGCTCTTCGCCGTGCAGGTCGGCATCGTCGCGGCACTGCGGGCGCACGGCATCGTGCCGGCGCTCTGCCTCGGCCATTCGGTCGGCGAGGTGGCGGCGGCCTGGTGCGCCGGCATCCTCGACCTGCCCGACGCGGCGCGGCTGATCGCCGCGCGCTCGCGCCACCAGCACGCGACGCGCGGCCAGGGGCGCATGGCCGCGCTCGGCGGCGCCTCGCCGGAGGAGGCGGCGCCGGTCCTGGAGGCGTGCGGGCCGGGCCTGGAG
>JADGHI010000250.1 GCA_019689515.1 Acetobacteraceae bacterium
GCTCCGCCTCCGCGGCGGACGGCGTGAAGGGGGTGGAGGGGCTGGCCGGGACGCCGTCCTCCTCCGGCGGGCACCAACGGGCGATCTCGGCTTCCACCGCGGCCCGCTCCGCCTCGGCGGCGGCCCAGGCGAGGAGGGTGGAAACCAGCGCGTTCGGCGTCACGGCCCCGGTGTGGCGCGGGATATCCTGGTTCGTCCTGACCATCGAAGTATCTCCCCGACGTCGGTCGCGTTCTTCGCTCCGCGCGGTCAGCGCCGATGCGCCGCCGCTCATGGGACGACATCCTACCGCCGTTCTGTTACGGCATGGCGTCGCGCCAGGCGGGTTGGGTTTCGCCGTGTTGCACCGGTCTTGCGCGTGTTTCGACCGTGTTTCACCGCGGCTTCTGCGCCGCGCGCGGCGCTTGTGACGCAAGCGGATGCAATGTTAGCGTTCTGCTCACGGAATCGCAGAGGGGCTGATCGGCCTCCGTCGTGCCGCGAGGCGTGTTCGCGGTTGCGAGGGTGTATCGGCTCACCCTGCGCATGGGGGAGGAGTGGGACGCGATGTGCCTTCGCGGCAACCGGGGCAGCGCCTGCAGCGGCTGTGGCGCTGCCTCCGTAAGCCCACGGCGCCCTTCGGGCGTGGCGCCCGGCGCCGACGTGCGGCCCGTCTGAACCCCGTCGCGGAGAGGCGCAGCAGACCCATGTCCGGACAGCAGAGCGGCGGTGCCGAGACCTTCACCCAGGAACGGCGCCTGCTCGAGATCGAGACCGAGCTCGGCAAGGACGCGGTCCTGCTCCTCGAGGTGGACGGCGAGGACCGGCTGTCCCGCGGTTACGTCTTCCACATCGAGATCGCGACCCGGCTCGGCGACTCCGCCATCCGCGCCCTGCTCGGCAAGCCGGTCACGCTCTGGCTGCACGACCTCACCCTGACCGAGCGGCGCCCGATCCATGGCCTGCTGCGCCGGCTGACGCGGCGCTACAGCACGCGGCGCGACTTCAACCTCTGGCGGGCGGAGGTCGTGCCCTGGTTCTGGTTCCTCTCCTGCACCGCGGACTGCCGGATCTTCCAGGACCTCAGCGTCCCCGACATCATCCGCAAGGTGCTCGACGGCTATCCGGGGGCCAACTACGAGATCCGCGGCCTGCTCGGTACCTACCCGAAGCTCGAATACTGCGTGCAGTACCGCGAGAGCACCTTCGACTTCCTCTCGCGCCTCATGGAGCATGCGGGACTGTTCTATTGGTACGAGCACCATCCCTCGCGGCATGTGCTGGTGATCTCGGACAACAACACCATGGTGCCGCAGGCCCAGGCGGGCCAGGTCTCCTACGTGACCGACAGCAACCACCGCGAGGTCGTGGAGGAGTTCGAACAGGACTTCCACTTCCGCCCTGGCAAATGGGTGCTGAAGGACTTCGATTTCGAGAACCCGAGCTCCGATCTCTCGGTGGACGCGCCGACCAGGCTGGAGGTCGCGCGCATGTCCGACCACGAGGTCTATGACTATCCCGGCCTCTATACCCAGAGGGGCGACGGCTCGACCCTGGCGCGGCTGCGCATCGAGGAGGAGGAGGCGCAGCACCACCGCATCCAGGCGCGCGCGGCGACGCCCAGCTTTGACGCGGGCCGGCGCATCACCCTCGGCCACGAGCGCGAATCCTATCTCGTGACGGCGGTGCGCCACCACGCGAGCGACCGCTCGCACTGGAGCAATGAGGCGGTGGACCGCCCACAGTACTCGAACACCTTCACAGCGATCCCCGCCAAGGTGCCGTTCCGCGCGTCGCGCATTACCCCGAAGCCGCGCGTCCTTGGCCCGCAGACGGCGACCGTCACCGGCCCGGCAGGCGAGGAGATCCACACCGACAAGTATGGCCGGGTGAAGCTGCGCTTCCACTGGGACCGCAACCCGGACGGCAAGCCCGACGAGCAGAGCTCCTGCTGGGTGCGCGTCGCGCAGGTCTGGGCAGGCAAGGGCTGGGGCGCGATCCACATCCCGCGCATCGGCCAGGAGGTCGTGGTGGACTTCCTGGAAGGCGACCCGGACCGGCCGCTCATCACCGGGCGCGTGTACAACGGCGAGAACCCGGTCCCCTACGACTTGCCCGCCAAGGCCTCGCAGTCGGGCCTCATCAGCAACTCCACCAAGGGCGGCGGCGGCTCCAACGAGCTGCGCTTCGAGGACGCGAAGGGCTCGGAACAGGTCTGGTTCCACGCCCAGAAGGATCTCGATTCGAAGATCGAGAACAACGAGACGCGCGAGGTCGGCAACGACCGCACCACCACGATCCACAACAACGAGACGACGACGGTCGACGCGAACAAGACCACGACCGTCAAGGGCGACTTCAAGGAGGACGTCCTCGGGACCGAGACACGCAGCGTCGTCGGCAATGTCAGCGAGACCTTCGCGGCGAACGAGACGCGCATGGTCAGCGGCTCGATGACCGAGACCATCGGCGGCAGCCTCACCCAGACCGTCACGGGCGGGATCACCATCTCGACGCCCGGTGCGATCACCATCGCCGCCGGTGGCGGCTGGTCGCTCGTCGCGCCGGCCGGCACGCGCACGGTGGACAGCTTCTTCGAGAAGACGGGCAACAAGGACGGCTACAGCTTCGCGGTGAAGTTCTCGATGAACCTCACCGAGACCAAGATCGTCCCGGGCATCGCGACGTCGATCATCAACAACAAGATCGACATCGTCAGCATGAAGGTGGACAAGAGCCTCACCGTCTTCAAGTCGAACCCCACCGAGCTTAAGACTGTGGGCCAGGTCATCAAGACCGGATACATGAATCTGCACACCTTCGGTCTGGTCGTCTGGACATGACCCTCTCCGTCCGGCGCATCCGCATGGACAGCGAGACCCTGCTCGGCACCGCCGCGGTCCTGGCGATCGTCGCGGCGAGCGCGGCCTACACCTTCGGTCCCTCGCTGCTGCGGGACATGCGCGAGCGCCGCATCCTCGCCTCCGGCACGCCGGCGGAGGCGCGCGTCCTCGACCTGCGCGACACGGGAAGTCGGTTCAACGGCCGTTCGGAAGTCGCGATCAGGCTCGAGGTCAGGCCAGCCGGGCGGGCGCCTTTCACCGCGGAGGTGGTGCGCGTGGTCGGTCTCGCCGACATCGATCGCTTCGCGCGCGGGCGCACCGTCGCGGTCAGGTTCGATCCCGAGCGGCCCGGCCGCGTGGCGATCGCCGAGTGACCGTGCGCAACCGCCGGCAGGACCGAGGCCCATGAAGGTCTTCAAGCCCCTCGCCCTCGGGCTCCTGACCCGGCCCTACGAGTTCCAGCGGCGCTTCCATCTCGGCGTCGCCGTCCTCTGCTTCATCCCGCTCGGGCCGGAGCCGGCGCTGTTCGCCGAGACCGCGATGTGGAAGTTCCTCGCAGAGGAACTGCCGCCCGACCAGGCGCTCGACGCCGGCATCCCCAAGCGCCTGGGCGAGTTCCTCGTCATCGGCCGGGCCTATGCGCCGGCCGGCACCACCGTGCGCGCGCGCCGCGTCAGCGTGCGCATCGGCGAGCGTCGCAAGGAGCTCCTCGTCGTCGGCGACCGGTATCGCGAGGGCGACCGCGCCACCGAGCCGCTGCCCTTCGCCGAGATGCCGATCGACTGGAGGCGCGCCTATGGCGGCCCCGGCGTCGCCGACAACCCGCTCGGCAAGGGCACCGTGGCGGTGGATCTGCCTGGCATCGGGCCCCGCGTGCCGCTGCCGAACGTCGAGGATCCAGCGCAGCCCGCCCATCAGCGCCACCGCATCCCGGCCGGCTTCGGCCCGATCGATCCGGCCTGGCCGCACCGCGCCCGGCTCGTCGGCACCCACGACGACACCTGGCTGAGGGAGGACTTCCCGGGCTTCGCGCGCGACATCGACTGGCGCTTCTTCAACATCGCCCCGCCCGACCAGTGGCTGCCGCGGCCCTTCACCGGCGACGAAGAATACGCGCTCGAGAACATGCATCCGGAGGAGCTGCAGATCACCGGCCGGCTCCCGGGCATCGCGCCGCGCCTGTTCCTCGCCCGCCGCGGCGCCGAGGACGCGCTGGAGGAGATCCCGCTCGCGCTGACCACGGTGTGGTTCTTCCCGCATCGCCGTCGCGCCGTCCTCGTCCACCACGGACGCGCCGACATCACCGAGGAGGATGGACGCGACGTCGCCCGGATCGTGCTCGGCGCCGACCGCCGCCGGGACGCACTCCGGCCGCTGGAGCATTTCCGGGCGGTGATGCTGAAGCGGCTCGACCCGGAATACGGCGCGATCCATGCACTGCGCGACAGCGACCTGGCGCCGCCCGAGCTGCTGATCCCCGACCCGGCGCTTGAGGCCGACAAGGCGTTGTTCGCCAACGAGGGGCTGCTGCAGAAGCGCAACCGCCGGCGCGCCGAACGGGAGATCGCGAAGAGCCGCGCCTATGTCGCGAGCCTCGGCCTCGATCCCGACAAGCACGGTCCCACCGAAGCGCCGCCCGAGGAACCGCCGCCCTCGCTCGACGACCTGCCGGCGCGGATCGAGCGCGCGCTCGCCGAGGCCGAACGGCAGCAGGCCGAGGCGCGGCGCTGGAAGGAGGAGAACGACCAGGCGCTGAAGGCCCTGCTCCCGGGCACCGGGATGACCTTCGAGCAGCTCGAGGCGGAGCGCACCCAGCGCCCGGCCGGCCCGCCGAGCTTCACCGCCGAGGGGCAGCGGCGCAGCCTCCGCGCCCTCGCCGACCAGCTGCGCGCCGCCGGCGCCGATGTGCGCGAGATCGAGGAGATCCTCGCCGACCCCGCGATGAACGGCCTCTGGGAGGCCGCCGAGGAGCAGCAGCGCGAAGGCTATCGCCTGACGGCGCAGTCCCAGGACCCGGCGCCCCCGATGCCCGCGGCCCAGCGGCGCCGGGTGCGGCGAGAGGTGGAGGCCGCGCGCGCGGAGGGACGGTCGCTCGCGCGCGCCAATCTGTGCGGCGCGGACCTCTCCGGTCTCGACCTCTCGGGCCTCGACCTGTCCGAGGCCTGGCTGGACGGCGCCAACCTGCAAGGGGCGATTCTCAGCGGCGCCCGTCTTGCCAAGGCGGTCCTGGCGCATGCGGCCATGGAGCAATGCCGGCTCGACGGCGCCGATCTCGGCGAAGCCAATCTCGGTCGCGCCCGCCTCCGGGGCGCGCGTTTCGCAGGGGCGCGCCTGAAGGACGCCATTCTCGCCGGGGTCGATCTGCGCGAGGCTGTCCTGCGCGGCGCCGATCTCCAGGGTGCCGACCTCAGCGAGGCGCAGCTCGACGGCGCCGACCTCACCGAGGCGCAGGCCAGCGGCGTCGTCTTCTTCAAGACCGCGGTCCCGGGCCTGCGCGCGCCGGGCGCCGTGCTCGACAAGGCGAAGTTCATCGAGGCCGAGCTGACGGAGGCCGACTTCACCGGCGCCGCGCTGGGCGAGGCGGGGGCGGGCCGGCCGGGGGCGCGGGGGGCCCGCGGCGCCGGCGCCGACATGCGCAAGGCTGGTTTCGTCGAAGGCTGTGCGCTCGACGGCGCGAACCTCGTCCGCGCCAACCTCGCCGAAGCGAATCTGCGCGGCGCGCGCCTCGCGGGCGCGAACCTCTCGGACGCCGTGCTGGACGGTGCCGACCTGTCGGATTGCGACCTCCGGCAGGCGCGGCTCGACCATGCGCGCGCGCGGGGAGCGCGCTTCGTCGTCGCGGACCTCCGGCACGCCGTGCTCGCGCGCGGCGACTTCATGAGCGGCATGCTCGGCCGCGCCGACCTGCGCGGTGCGGATCTGAGCGACGCGAGCTTCTACGAGGCCGACCTCGCCCGCGTGCGCACCGACCAGGAGACCCGGCCCGAGCGCATGCTGCAGACCCGCATGCGGGTCCGCCCGCGGTACCGCGCGCAATGACGCGCGACGAGCTCGTCCGGCTCGTCGCGGATGGCGAGCCGATCAGCAAGGCCTCGCTCACGGGCCAGCCGCTGGCCGGTGCCGACCTGTCCGGCGGCGTGTTCGAGGAGGTGGACTTCACCGGTGCCGACCTGCGCGGCGTGCGGTTCCGGGAGTCCATCCTGCTGGGTTGCCGCTTCACGCGGGCGGTACTGGACGGAAGCGACCTTTCCCAGGCCACGCTCGGCAAGTGCGACTTCCGCGGCGCCCGGGCGCGCCGCGCGCGCCTCACGGCCGTTCAGG
>JADGHI010000251.1 GCA_019689515.1 Acetobacteraceae bacterium
TCGCGCGGCCAGGACGGCGCCACTGATCGGGCGGCACTCCATGCCGCGCCGCGCTTCCAGCGGCAGAGGCATCCTTGGCCATCCATCGGCCAGCCAAGCTCGCCGCGGTTTGGCCCGCGAGTTCCTTGCTGCCACCCATGCCACCGGTACTGACCGTTTCCTCCCCGCGGCGTCCCCGCGCCGCGTCGAACCGCAGGTTGCAATGGGCCGGGGCCGCTGTCGAGTTGGGGGGCGCGGCGCGCAATTCTCCGCGCGCTGCGGGACACCGGTTGGCGCCCGGATCGGCTGCGCATGCACAGGCGGACACCGAGAGCCCTGCCCGGCGCCCCGGCGAGGCGTCAGCGGCCGGAACCCAGGGAGCTGCATCCCCGCGCGCCCTGACGCGTTACAAGGTCGGTTCCGTATGGGAGGCCGAGATGGGCAAGATCATTCGCCTCTGGTCACCGGTGATCCTCGCCTTCGCCACGCTGGCACTGGCAGCGTGCAACACGGTGGAGGGCGCCGGCCGGGATCTGAGCGCCACCGGGCGGGCCGTGAGCGGCGCCGCCGACCGGACCTCGCGCTGACCCACGACAGAAGGGGGGCAACGGTGCATCCTCCGTCCGGCCCCCCCCTCTGGCTGGTGCGAGAAGACCGTCGCTGCCTCAGCAATGAGGCAGTGAGCCTTTGCGGCACTGGTCGCCTGCCTGCCGACACGGTGTGTTGATCCGGGCGGCCTCGCTTCGTGCAAGCCCTAAGTCATATCGCTATCCGGACCTCCTCGGCCAGGAGGATCCGCCTCTGCCGGATTCCAGCGGCATCCGCCGACGGCTTCGTCCGTACCGCGCGCTCTGGTATCGGATGCCAGGCTGAGCGACGCAGGCCGGCCGGCCTGCGCGCGGCCGCACGGGGCACGACGTCCAGCCCATGCCCGGCACCGCGCCGGGCCGATGGCGTTGGTCCCTCTGGCGAACCACCTGCGGGCGGAAGGGCGGGCGCATGACAAAGCAGAATTTCAACATCTGGTACTGGGTGGCGGCGCTGTTCGCCCTGCTCGCGGTGCAGTACGCGGTGACGGGCGTCGTCCGTCCGGTGGCCACCATCCCCTACAGCCAGTTCCGGCAGCTGCTGAACGAGGGCAAGGTCGCCGAGGTCGGGGTCTCGGATCGCTACCTCGAAGGCACGCTCAAGGAGCCTCTGCCGAGCGGGCAGACCCGCTTCTCCACCACCCGGGTTGAGCCGCCGGACCAGGTCGAGAGCAACCTCCTGCCCCTGCTGCTCTCCTGGATCGTGCCGATGCTGCTGTTCCTCGGCGTCTGGTTCTTCCTGGCACGCCGCCTCGACGGCGCCCAGGGAGGCCTGATGCAGATCGGCAAGAGCAAGGCCAAGGTCTATGTCGAGGCCAACACCGGCGTCACCTTCGCCGACGTCGCCGGCGTGGACGAGGCCAAGGACGAGCTGCGCGAGATCGTGGACTTCCTGAAGGACCCGGAGCGCTACGGCCGCCTCGGCGGCCGGATGCCGAAGGGCGTGCTGCTGGTCGGGCCGCCCGGCACCGGCAAGACGCTGCTCGCCCGCGCGGTGGCGGGCGAGGCCAAGGTGCCGTTCTTCTCGATCTCCGGGTCCGAATTCGTGGAGATGTTCGTCGGCGTCGGCGCGGCGCGGGTGCGCGACCTGTTCGAGCAGGCCCGGGCCAAGGCGCCGGCCATCATCTTCATCGACGAACTCGACGCGCTGGGGCGCGCCCGCGGCATCCCCGGACCGATGGGGGGCGGGCACCAGGAGGCGGAACAGACGCTGAACCAGCTCCTGACCGAGATGGACGGCTTCGACAGCCGCTCCGGCCTCGTCATCCTCGCCGCGACCAACCGGCCGGAGATCCTCGACCCGGCGCTGCTGCGCGCCGGCCGCTTCGACCGCCAGGTGCTGGTGGACCGGCCGGACAAGAAGGGGCGCGTGGACATCCTGAAGGTCCACATGCGCAAGGTGAAGCTCGGCCCAGATGTGGACCCCGAGAGGGTGGCGGCGCTCACCCCCGGCTTCACCGGCGCCGATCTCGCCAACCTCGTCAACGAGGCGGCGCTGCTCGCCACCCGCCGCGGCGCGGACGCGATCACGATGGATGATTTCAGCAACGCGGTGGAGCGCATCGTCGCCGGCCTCGAGAAGCGCAACCGGCTGCTCATCCCGAAGGAGCGCGAGGTAGTCGCCTATCACGAGATGGGGCACGCGCTGGTGGCGCTGTCCCTGCCGGGCACGGACACCGTGCACAAGGTCTCGATCATCCCGCGCGGGATCGGCGCACTCGGCTACACTGTCCAGCTTCCGACCGAGGACCGCTTCCTGATGACGCGCGAGGAGCTGGAGCGGAAGATGATGGTGATGCTCGGCGGGCGAGCCGCCGAGCTGGTGGTCTTCAACCACCTCTCCACGGGCGCCGCCAACGACCTGCAGCAGGTCACCGACACGGCGCGCGCCATGGTGACGCGCTACGGCATGTCGGAGCGCCTCGGCAACGTCGCCTATGAGCGCGACCCGCGGACCTTCCTCGCCGGCCCCGCCCCGCTGGCGCCGTCGTGGCCGCGCGGGCGCGACTATGGCGAGACGACGGCCGATGCGATCGACGCCGAGGTGCGCGCCATCGTGGACGGCACGCTGGAGCGGACGGTCGCACTGCTGCGGGAGCGCCGCGATGTCCTTGAGCGCGGCGCCCGCCGGCTGCTGGAGAAGGAGACGCTGGACGAGGCGGAACTCCTGGAGATCGCCGGACCGCCGCCCGCCGAGCCGGTCCCGGCCGGCCACGCCCTGGCCGCGAACTAGGCGTCGGCCGGTCGGCCGGCGGGAACATGGTCGTTGCGGTGCGGCGGGGGCCTTGATCGGTCCCATGCCGGCCTGTCGGCGTCGTGACCGCCTTCGGTGCGATCGGCGCCCAATGAGGGAGGAGAACGATGAGCACCACGCAGTCCGACTCCGGCTTCACGGCCATGTTTGCCGGGATCCGTTCCCATTGGGGCTGGTTCGTCGGCCTCGGAATCGTCCTCGTCGTGGTGGGTGTCCTCGCCTTCGGCAACCTGCTCGCGGCGACCCTCGCATCGGTGGTCTTCGTCGGGGCGATGATGATCGTCGGCGCCATCGCCCAGATCGTCCACGCCCTCCGGGTGAGGGGCTGGCGGGAGTTCTTCCTCTGGCTGCTCGGCGCCATCCTCTATGGCGTCGCGGGGATCATCACCTTCGCCAACCCGGCGCTGGCGGCGGTGACGCTGACGCTGGTCCTCGCCGTCGCGCTGATCGCCTCGGGGATCATGCGCCTCGTGTCGGGCATCCGGCTGCACCCCGTCTCCGGCTGGGGCTGGGTGGTTGCGTCGGGCATCGTCTCCGTCATCGCCGGCGTCATCTTCATCCTGGGCTGGCCGGTGAACAGCCTGTGGCTGCTCGGCATGGTCCTCGCGATCGACCTCATCTTCCAAGGCGTTTCCGCGATCGCCTTCGGCGTGGCGCTGAAGGCAACCGCCTGATCCTGCTGACAATCACCGGGCAGCGCCCTGCCGACGCGGCGCGCCGCCCGCGACTGCAAGGCAGTGGAGCGCAGGCCGGAGGAGGCGGTCATGAGCAAGTCCGACCTCGTGGCCGCTCCCGATGAGGCCAGGGCGTATGAAGGGCTGCGCGCCCTCGGAAGCTCCACTCGGAGGCCCATCTCTCGGTCCATGCCATCGCCTCGCTGGTGAAGGACCTGGACGGGAAGGTGTTGGTCGGATGCGGGCTGCGCAGCGCCATCATCGTTGGCCTGCGCGGCACCCTGATGCCCCTCGCGTCTGACGATGTCGGTCACAATCCCGCCTCCACGGCCGGCATCCGGCGCCAGCATTGCGCGTTCCGGCTTGGTCCCTGCCCCGCCGATGGCAGCGTCGGTGGCAGCGGGCGCCCCCTCCCGAGAGCCAGGAGACCGCCATGGCCGACCTTGTCATCATCGCCTACGAGAACGAAGAGAAGGCCGAAGCGGCGCGGAGGAAGCTGCTCGAGCTCCAGAAGGAATACCTCATCGAGCTCAGCGACGCCGTGGTGGCGGTGCGCCAGGCCGACGGCACCGTGAAGCTGAATCAGATGATCAACACGACCGCGACCGGCGCCGCCTCGGGCGCGCTCTGGGGCACGCTGATCGGGATGCTGTTCCTCGCTCCCCTGCTCGGCGCGGCGGCGGGCGCCGGGATGGGGGCGCTGGGCGGCTATCTCACCGACATCGGCATCGACGACAAATTCATGAAGGATGCGGCCGAGGCCCTGAAGCCCGGCCAGGCGGCGCTCTGCGTGATGGTGCGCAAGGTCACGGCCGACAAGGTGCTGCCCGCCATGGCGCAGTTCGGTGGCACGGTGCTCCGCACCAATCTGACGGCCGAGCAGGAGACCAAGCTGCAGGAGGCCCTGAAGGCCGCCTGACGGAGATCACGCCGCCGACCAGCGACGGACGGTGGATCGGCGCGACGGCTGGCGTTCCGCCCGATGCCGCCGCGGTCGGCGGGCCACGCGGCCGGCCTGAGGTCCGGCTCCGGGGCCTTCCCTGAGCGGGCGCTGCGAGCGACCCGAGGCGCCGGCCTTCTCGACACTGGCGCGCGCGGCGGCCAAAGCACGACCGGCCGCCCCATCGAGCCGTGAATTCCCGCGCGGCGCAGCAACGGCATGGCGTCGTCACACGCGGTGCCAAATAGCTACTGCGGGTTGAATCTTCCGCCTTTCTTGTATAAAGACGTATAAAGACAGAGACACGGCAATCGCGGTCGCAGGGCCCCGCAAGCCTCGCCGACCTTCCGGTCCGCGCGGAGGCCGCGCGTGACCGGAAGATGGGGCCGCCCGCGTCAGGCGCATGGGAACAACATGTCAGGGACCATGGACCGAGAAGGCACGGGCCGCCCCGGTCTCCTAGCGATCGCCGATGACTGCCTCGCCGCGCTGACCGCCGCGCTCACCTCGAAGCTCGACGGGCGACTCGCCGAACTGGCGGCCCAGCAGGCTGGTACGAGTCCTGCCTCCGAGGCCGAGGCTGCCGAGCTCTGGGAAAGCCTCGGCTTCGACCCGGCGAGCGTGCCCCCCGCCGCCGCGAAGCCCGAGCAATGGTCGCAGAATGTCTCGCTGATCGCCGACCTGCCGCCGGAGAGCGCCCCGGAATGGCGGATCTACCATCGGCCGCGGCGATCCCTCGGCCAGCCGGCCCAACCCTTCGAGTTCGGCCAGAAGATCGTCATGCAGGCCCCGATCGCGGACTTCCTGCACGCCGCCTATCGCGGACTGCTTCGGCGCGAACCCGATCTGGACGGCCTGGCGCACTACCGGGCCAGGATCGCCGAAGGGCACATCGCCCGCCATGAGGTGCTGAGGGCGATGGCGACTTCGGACGAGGCACGGCGGCTCGACCTCGAGCTCCTCATCGTCACCACCGACGCGCCCGCGCCGGCCTCGGCCTGACGAGCGCACGGGCGGGCGCGCGGCGGTGGCTCCACTTGGCTCTCACGGCAGGACCGGACGCGGCGGCACTCCGCGGGCCGGTCGCGAGAATGGTCCCGCATGACGGTCTGGTCGAAGTTCCGCGCCCCCTCCCCTGGGGGGCGCCGGCTGAAGCTGCTGGTACTGAGCTTCTTTCCGGCGTTCGATCCCCCGCGCAGCGGCGGGGAGCTGCGGCTCCTCCATCTCTACCGCGCCCTTGCGCGCCACTGCGACGTCACGCTGCTGTCCTCGACCGATTTCGGTGCGCGGCGCGAAGTCGTGCAGCACCAGCACGGCCTGCGCGAAATCCGTTTCCCGAAGGACCACCACTGGCGGACCGCCTACGCGACCCTTGAGCGCGCGGGACTCGCGGGCGAGCTCTCCGGGCTCGCCTTCGCCCTGGCGGTCGGCGAACCCAATTGCGCGCTGCGGCTGGAGGCGGAGCGCCTGGCGGGCGAGGCGGACATCGTCGTCCACGAATTCCCCTATTCCGCGCCGATCTTCGCCGACGCGCCGCCGCGCCCCGAAGTCTACAACGCGCATAATTTCGAGCTCGCCCTGCTGCCCTCCATCGTGACGGGACCGGGCCTCGCGCGCGCCTTCGAGCGGGTGCGGCTGCTCGAAGGCGCGCTGGCCCGGCGCTGCCGCCTGGTGCTCGCGCCGTCCGACCGGGAC
>JADGHI010000252.1 GCA_019689515.1 Acetobacteraceae bacterium
CCTCGCGCACCACCGCGGCGGTTTCCGGCGCGAATTCCGGGGCGATCACCGGCAGGCCGGCGAGCATGTAGTCGAACAGCTTGTGCGGCAGGGCGAGGCAGTGATTGCGGTCCACCGGTTGGAAGAGGACCAGGCCGATGTCGCATTCGGCGAGCGCCGCGGGCAGGCGTTCCTGCGGCAGCCAGCCGAGATCCTCGATGCGGTCGGCGATGCCGAGCGCCGCCGCGCGGGCGGTGAACGCCGCCGCCGAGTCGTCCGTGAAGCGTCCGATCAGCCGCAGCCGCGTGCCGGGCGGTGCCAGCGCCAACGCCTCCACCATCTGCAGCGCGCCGCGGCTGCGGCCGAGCACGCCGGCATGGACCAGCGTCACGGGGCCCGGGCCGTGGCGGCGTGGCCGCACCGGCTGCGGCAGGACGTAGTTGCGCACATGCACCACGCGCTCCGGCGGGGCGGCGAAGTCCGCGTCCAGCCCCTCGCGCGCCACCACCACCGCGTCCGCCAGTCGCCCGGCGAGGCGGCAGGCGGCGCCGATCGCGGCGCGCGCGAGCGGGCGCAGCGGCGCCGGGAGCTTCGTGTCGAGGCGCGAGGGATAGTGCTCGTGCACATCAATCACCACCCGCGCGCCGGTCCGCCGCGCCGCCCAGAGCGCGGCGAACCAGGAATCCGGCTCGTGCGCGTGCAGCACGGCGGCGCGGGCGGCGGCGGCGCGGCGGGCCAGCGCCGGCAGGCCGAGCAACCGGCCGCGCCAGCCCGGCGCGCGCGCATAGGGCGCGAGCGCCACGCCCCCGAGCGCCGGCCGCGACGACACGGGCCCGCGCGTTGCGATCGCGGGGCAGATGTGGCGCACCCGCCAGCCGGCGGCGGCGAGCGAGGCGCCCTCCTTGCGCACCACGCGGATGTCCTCGGGCGGATGCGCCGCCGAGAGCATGACGACGAGCGGCGCGGCGGCGTTGTCGTTCATGCGGCCGCTGCCCGTGTGGTGCCGAGGAACTCGGCCAGGTGCGCCCGCATGCGTTCGCCCGCGCGGCCGTCCCAGAGCGGGATCGGCACCGCGCGCGGCCAGTCGCCGGCCAGCACGCGCGCCACCGCCGCCGCCAGCCCCTCCGGCGCGACGAGCCGGTTGGAGCCGGCCTTGAGCGTCACCGGCCGCTCGGTCGAGGGGCGCAGGGTCAGGCAGGGCAGGTCGAGCCCCGTCGCCTCCTCCTGCACTCCGCCGCTGTCGGTCGCGACCAGCCGGGCGTGCGCCAGGAGCCCGATGAAGTCGAGATAGCCGAGCGGCGGCAGCACCCGCACCCCCGGTGGCACTGCGAGGCCGAACGCCGCGAGCCGCGCCCGTGTGCGCGGATGCAGAGGCCAGGCAAGCGGCAGGCGCAGCGCGGCCTCGCCCAGCGCCGTGAGCAGCCGCGCGAGCGGGCCCGGCGCGTCCACATTGGCCGGACGGTGCAGCGTGACGACGCCGTAGCCGCCGGGCGCGAGGCCCTCCGGCAGGGGCCGCGCGCGCGCCGCGGGCAGGGCGCGCAGCAGGCTGTCGATCATCGCGTTGCCGACCGCGCGTACCGCCCCGGGCGGGTGGCCCTCCGCGATCAGGGCGGCGGCCGTGGCCGTGTCGGGCGCCCAGAGGAGGTCGCTGATCGCGTCGATGGCGCGGCGATTGATCTCCTCCGGCATGGAGCGGTCGCCGCAGCGCAGGCCCGCCTCGAGATGCGCCACCGGGATGCCGAGCTTGCGGCCCGCCAGCGCGGCGGCGAGGGCGCCGTCCACATCGCCCGCGACCACCACCAGCGCGGGCCGGCGCGCGCGCCACTCGGCCTCGCAGGCGATCATGGTGCGGCCGGTGGTCTCCGCATGCCCGCCGCCGCCCGCGACGCCGAGCGCGATGTGCGGCGGAGGCAGGCCGAGATCGGCGAGATGCGCGCCGAACATCGCCGCGTCGTGGTGCTGCCCCGTGTGCAGCAGGCGCGGCACGCAGACGGGCGGGCCTTCCGCGAGCGCGTGCCACAGCGCGGCGAGCTTCGGCAGGTTCGGCCGCGCCGCCGCGACCAGGTGCACCACCGGCAGGCCGCCGCCCATCAGCCGGCCCGTCCGGGCTGCGGAACCGTCGCCGCTGCTCCGACGGCATCACGCGACCGGGCCGCGGCGGCTTCGACCACGGAGCAGAAGCGCTCGGCGAGCAGCCGGCGGTCCCAGCGCAGCACCGCCTGCGCCCGCGCCGCCTCGCCGAGACGCCGCCGCCGCGCCGGATCGGCGGCCAGCGCGGCGAGCGCGCGGCCGAGTGCGGCGCCATCGCCGCCTGGTGGCACGCTGATGCCGCACGGCGCGAAGGTGGTGCCGTCGCCATCGAGCAGCCGCGCCGCGCGGCCAGGCAGGTTCGAGACCACGGGCAGCCCGGCGGCGAGGTAGTCCATCAGCTTGTTCGGTGCCGTCCACTCCGCGAATTCCGGCACCGGCGCGAGGCACTGCACGCCGATCTGGCTCCCTGCCAGCAGCGCCGCGAGGCGCGGCTTGGGCAGCGGGTCGAGGAAGGTCACGTTGTCCAGGCCCTCGCGTGCCGCGCGCGCCGTCAGCGCCGGCTTCTCCGCTCCCTCGCCGACCAGCACCAGCCGCACGCTGCGCACGCCGCGCCCTTTCAGCCAGGCGGCGGCGTCGAGCAGCTGGTGCAGCCCGTTGGCCCGGCCATGCGCCCCGGCATAGACCGCCAGCACCTCCCAGGACGCCGCCTCGGGCGGGCGCCAGGGCGCGACCTGCGGGCCGAACAGGTCGAGGTCGCAGCCATTCGGCACCACCGCGACCTGCTCCGGGTCGGCGCCGCGCGCGATCGCCGTCTCCGCCATGCCCTCGCTCAACGCCACCACCGCGGCGGCGCGGCGGCAGGCGGCGGTGGCGAGCGGCTCCATCGCCGCGAGCAGCGGGCGCGGCACGCCGCCCATGGCGCGCGGCAGCTCCGGCCAGGGGTCGCGGATCTCGAAGACGAAGGGCGTGCCGCGCAGCCGCCGGGCGAGCAGCGCCGGCAGGGCGACGGTGAGCGGCGTCGAGCTCGCCACCACCACGTCCCAGCTTCGGCGCAGCGCGAGCGGCGCCACGGCGGCGGCGAAGCGCAGGAAGGCACCGGCGCGCGCGGCGAGGCCCTGGGCATTGCCGCAAGGGATGGCGAACTCCACCAGGTCGAGGCCCGCGACGCGCCCGGTCCGGCGGCCGCGGCGGAACGGCAGGGCCTCCAGCCCGGTGGTCGCGCCCGCGTAGCGGCCGCAGGCGAGCGTCACCGCATGGCCGCGTATGGCGAGCGCGCGCGCCATCGCGAAGGCGCGCGTCGCGGTCGCGCCGGCGGGAAGCGAGAAGTGCTGATGCAGGTAGAGGATGCGCATCGTCGGCCGGTCGCCGGCACGGTCCGCGTTCAGCGGAAGCGCCGGCCGCAGCAGCGCCGCACCACGTCGATCACCACCGCCTGCTCGGCCTCCGTCATCGCGCTGCCGGAGGGGAGGCAGAGGCCGCGCTCGAACAGCCGCGCGGCGACCGCGCCACCCACCGCCGGCGCGTCGCGGAAGGCGGGCTGCAGGTGCAGCGGCTTCCACACCGGGCGGCTCTCGATGCCGGCGGCGGCGAGCGCCTGGCGCACCGTGTCGCGGTCGGCGCCGAAGGCCTCCGGGTCGAACAGCGCCACGGAGAGCCAGCGGCTGCTGCGGCCCCAGGGCGGCTCGGGCATCATGCTGACGCCGGGCAGTTCCGCGAAGGCGGCGGCGTAGCGCTCGAAGATCGCGCGCCGAGCCGCGACCCGCTGCTCGAGCATGGCGATCTGCGCCAGCCCGACCGCGGCGAGCACCGAGGATAGGCCGTAGGAGTACCCTGTCGTCTCGTGCTGGTAGTGCGGCGCCGGCTCCTTGGCCTGGGTGGCGAGGTGCCGCGCGCGGGCGATCAGCAGCGGGTCCTCCGAGCAGAGCGCGCCGCCGCCGCCGGCGGTGACGATCTTGTTGCCGTTGAAGGAGAGGGCAGTGAAGCGCGCGCCGCGTCCGGCGTGCCGGCCGCGGTAGAAGGCGCCGAGCGTCTCCGCGCTGTCGCTCACGACGGGCACGCCCCAGCGGTTGCAGACCGCGAGGATTGCGTCGAGGTCGCAGCTCTGCCCGTAGAGCCCGACGGAAACGACTACGCGCGGCAGCTTCCCGCGCGCCGCCGCTGCCGACAGCTCGCGCCCGAGCAGGCCGGGATCGAGCGTCCAGCTCTCCGGCGTGACGTCGAGGAAGCGCGGCGTGGCGCCCATCTGCACCGCGGGCGCGATGGTGGCGACGAAGGTGAGGGTCGGGGCCCAGATCTCGTCGCCCGGGCCGAGGCCGAGGCAGCGATAGGCGAGATGCAGCGCCGCGGTGCCGGAGGTGACGGCGAGCACGTGCGGGAAGCCGGTGGCGGCGGCGATCGCCTCCTCGAAGGCTTCCGGCACCGGGCCGGCGGGGGCGACCCAGCCGCTTTCCAGCGTGCGGCGCAGGGCGTCGAGCTCGCCGCCCGTGAGGTGCGGCGGAGAGAGGTGCAGGCGGTGCGGGAGCAGGGCGGTGACCTCGCCGCCGCCCGCCCGCGATGCCGCCACCGCCTTCGTGGCCGTCATCTCCGCTCACCCTGCCGAGGCATGGGCCGCGATGCCCGGTGCGGCCTCCGGTGGCCGGAAGGCCAGGACGGGATCGGGGCGTCGCAGGGCCAGGCGGGGCGGGGTCATCACCGTTTTGGATGCTCGCGCGAGAGCATCATGGCGGCGATGACAACGAATGGTTGATAAGATTCCGATCGGTTGGTTGATTTGACGGCACTGCAACCAGAGATTGACGAAGCGCCAGGCTTCCGCCCGGAGCCTGCGCCCCACCCGCCAAACCGGAATGCCCACGCTCCGCGTCGCAACCCGCGGCGCCGGCGGTGAATCGCGGCATGGTCGCGTGGCCGGGGGCGCTGACACCGTGGCCGCGCAGCACGACGCCGAGGCACGCCAGGAGGAGGCGCAGGTCGCGCACGAGGCGCGGCGGCGCTGCGGCATAGCGGGCGTCGAGTTCCAGCCGCTCCGCCCAGGGCACGGCGTTGCGCCCTGCCGCCTGGGCGAGCCCGGCGAGGCCCGGCCGCACCGTCAGGCGCAGCGCCTGGCGCGGGGTGTAGAGGGCGCTGTAGTCCGGCGGCAGAGGCCGCGGCCCGACCAGCGACATCTCCCCGCGCAGCACGTTGACGAGCTGCGGGATCTCGTCGAGGGCCGCGGCGCGCAGCCAGCGGCCGAGCCGTGTGAGGCGCTCGGCGTCCTCGCCGGGCCCCTCGCGCATGGTGCGCAGCTTGAGCAGCGTGAAGGGCTCGCCGCCACGCCCGGCGCGGCGCTGGCGGAACAGCACCGGCGGGCCGAGCGCGATGCGCACCGCGAGGGCCGCCACGCCCAGCACCGGCGCGAGCAGCACGAGCAGCAGCGCCGCACCGGCCATGTCCAGGGCGCGCTTGCCCCAGCGCTCATACATCGCGCGGCCGGACTCCCTCCCGCCGGGTCGGCAGCGGCGCCTCGACGCCGAGGCTGAGCGCGAGACCGAGCGCGAGCCACGCCATCCGGTTGCCCAGATCCGTCGAGACCAGGATCGCCACCGCCATCGGCAGCACCAGCGCGGCGATGCGCGCCGCCCGGCCGGGCGCCACACGCGCGCCGAGCGCCAGCGCCGCGACTCCCGCGCCGCCGAAGGCGAGCAGCCAGAGCGCGAATCCCGGAAGTCCGCCCTCGGCCAGCGTTTCGAGTGCGTGGTTGTGCGGATAGAGGCCACGCCGCTCGCCGAAGCCGGCGGCGATGGCGAAGCCGCCGGTGCCGAGGCCGAAGGGCATCGCCTCGCCGGCCCGCATCAGCGCCTCGGACCAGAGCTGCGCGCGGCCGGAGGATTCGGCGAGATCGGGCCCCGTCAGGCGCTCGAGGGTGCGCAGCCCGGTGGCGCGTGACGGATCGGCGAGCAGCAGGGCGAGGCCCGCGAGCACGGCGAAGCCCAGCAGCAGGACCCAGGCCAGGGCCTCGATCGGCCGGCCGCCGCGCCAGAGCCGCAGCGCCGGAGCCAGGCCGGGGGCGAGGCCGAGCCCGGCCAGCGC
>JADGHI010000253.1 GCA_019689515.1 Acetobacteraceae bacterium
CGACCACGATCCCAACGGCCGGGCACGACGTGGAGGCGCTGCGGCGCGAGACCGAGGCGGCGCGCGCCGCCGCGGCCGACCTGCGCGCCTGGGACGCGGTGCGGGTCGGCACGCTGGGGCGCAACGGGCGGCTGACCGCGCTGCTCAAGGGTCTCGGCCAAGTGCCGGCAGAGCAGCGCAAGGAGCGCGGCGCCGCGCTGAACCGCCTGAAGGCCGAGCTGGAGGCGGCGATCGAGGCACGCCGCGCGGCGCTGGAGGAGGCGGAGCTGGAGGCGCGCCTCAAGGCCGAGCGGCTCGACGTAACCCTGCCGCCGCGCCCGGGCGCACCCGGCACGGCGCCGAACGGCGGCATCCACCCGATCAGCCGCACCGTCGAGGAGCTGACGGCGATCTTCGGCGCGATGGGCTTCTCGGTCGCCGAGGGGCCGGACATCGAGAGCGACTGGCACAATTTCAGCGCCCTCAACATCCCGGAGCACCATCCGGCGCGGCAGGACCACGACACCTTCTACCTCCCCGCCGGCCCCGATGGCCGACGCCCGGTGCTGCGCACCCACACCTCGCCGGTGCAGATCCGCACCATGCTGACGCAGGAGCCGCCGATCCGCGTGATCGTGCCGGGACGGACCTACCGCGCCGACCACGACGCGACCCACTCGCCGATGTTCCACCAGGTGGAGGGGCTGGTGATCGACCGCGCGATCACGCTGGGCCACCTCAAGGGCTGCCTCATTGACTTCCTGCGCGCCTTCTTCGGCATCGCCGACCTGCCGGTGCGCTTCCGCGCGAGCTACTTCCCCTTCACCGAGCCCTCGATGGAGGTGGACATCGGCTGGAACCGGAAGACCGGCGAGCTCGGCAAGGGCGAGGACTGGCTGGAGATCCTGGGCAGCGGCATGGTGCACCCGAAGGTGCTGGCGAATTGCGGCCTCGACCCGCGCGAGTGGCAGGGATTCGCCTTCGGCATGGGAATCGAGCGCATCGCCATGCTCAAGCACGGCATGACGGATCTGCGTCCGTTCTACGAGAGCGATGTCCGCTGGCTGCGGCACTACGCCGCCGATCCGCTGGCGCCGCCCTCGCTGGCGGAGGGGGTGTGAGGCGATGAAGTTCACCCTTTCCTGGCTGCGCCGGCACCTCGACACCGACGCACCGCTCGATCGGATCACCACCACCCTCTCCGCCATCGGCCTGGAGGTCGAGGGCGTGGAGGACCGCGGTGCCGCGCTCGCGCCCTTCCGGATCGCCCGCGTGGTGGAGGCGGTGCAGCACCCGAACGCGGACCGGCTGCGCGTCTGTAAGGTTGATGCGGGCGATGGACGGGTCATCGAGGTCGTCTGCGGCGCCCCCAACGCGCGCACCGGCATGAAGGGCGTGTTCGCGCCGGCGGGGTCGTTCATCCCGGGCACCGGGATCACGCTGAAGGTCGGCGAGATCCGCGGCGTGAAGAGCAACGGCATGCTGCTCTCCGCGCGCGAGATGGGGCTTGGGGACGACCACACCGGCATCGTGGACCTGCCGGAGGACGCGCCGGTCGGCGAGAGCTACGCGCGCTGGGCAGGCCTCGACGACCCGGTGATCGAGATCAGCGTCACGCCGAACCGCGGCGATGCGCTCGGCGTGCGCGGCATCGCGCGCGACCTGGCGGCGGCCGGGCTCGGCACGCTGAAGCCGTGGAACCCGGAGCCGGTGCCGGCCAGCTTCGCCAGCCCGCTGCGCTGGGAGATCGCCGATCCGCGCGCCTGCACCTGGGTGCTCGGCCGCGCGCTGCGGGGGCTGCGCAACGGGCCGAGCCCGAAGTGGCTGCAGGACAAGCTGACCGCGATCGGCCTGCGCCCGATCAACGCGCTGGTGGACGTGACCAACTGGTTCACCTACGACCTCGGCCGCCCGCTGCACGTCTTCGACGTGAAGAAGACGAAGGGCGGCGTGCTCACCATGCGCATGGCGCGCGACGGCGAGCGGCTCCTCGCGCTGAACGGCAAGGAATACGTGCTGACGCCGGAGGACGGCGTGATCGCCGACGAAGCCGGGGCGGAGGCGCTCGGCGGCATCATTGGCGGCGAGCACACCGGCTGCGACGCGACCACGACCGAAGCCTTCATCGAGTGCGCGCTGTTCGACCCCGTGCGCATCGCCCTCTCCGGCCGCCGCCACGACATCCGCACCGATGCGCGCCAGCGCTTCGAGCGCGGCATCGACCCGGCGCTGATGCCGCCGGCGCTTGAGGCGGCGACGCGGATGATGCTGGAACTCTGCGGCGGCGAGGCGAGCGAGGTGGTGAGTGCCGGCGCCGAGCCGAACTGGCTCCGCAGCGCCACGCTGCGCTTCCGCCGCCTCGCGGAATTCGGTGGCGCCGAGGTGCCGCCGGACGAAGCGGTGGGCGTGCTGGAACGCCTCGGCTTCTCCGTGGAGCGGCGCGACGCGGAGTCCGTGACCGTCGCCGTGCCCTCCTGGCGCAACGACGTCGCCGCGGCGGGCGCGCTCGACATGGCGCCCGGCCTGCCGGAGGAGCGCGCGCGCGCCGCCGCCGAAGGTTGCGCCGAGATCGAGCCGGAATGCGACCTGATCGAGGAGGTGCTGCGCATCCGCGGCCTCGACCAGGTGCCGCCGGTGTCGCTGCCGGTCGCCTCGCCGGTGCCGCGGCCGGCGCTGACGCCGAAGCAGGCGCGCGCAGCGCTGGCGCGGCGGGTGCTCGCCGCGCGCGGGATGCTGGACTGCGTGAGCTTCGGATTCCTCGACGCCGACATCGCAGCACTGTTCGGCGAGACGCCGGAGGCGCTGCGGCTCGACAACCCAATCGCTTCCGACCTCGACCAGATGCGCCCGACGCCGGTGGCGAGCCTGCTGCTCGCGGCCGCGCGCAACGCGGCGCGCGGCTTCGGCGACGTGGCGCTGGCCGAGGTGGGCGGCGGCTACCGCGACCGGACGCCGGAGGGCCAGATCCAGATCGCCGCGGGCGTGCGCACCGGCGCGACGCCGCGCCACTGGGCGGAGCCCTCCCGCCCGATGGACGCGATGGACGCCAAGGGCGACGCCTTCGCGCTGCTCGCCGCGCTCGGCGTGCCGATGCCGGCGCTCTCCGTCACCGCCGACGCGCCGGGCTTCTATCATCCGGGCCGTTCCGGCGTGGTGCGGCAGGGCAAGCAGGTGCTGGCGACATTCGGCGAGATCCACCCGAAGGTCCTCGCCGCGCTCGACCTGCCCGGCCCGGCGGTGGCGTTCGAGGTGTTCCTCGACGCCATTCCCGAGCCGAAGCGCCGCCGTCGCGGCCCGCCGGACCTGCCACCCTTCCAGCCGGTGCGGCGCGACTTCGCCTTCCTGGTGGACGAGGCCGTGCCCGCCGAGGCGGTGCTGAAGGCGGCACGCGGCGCGGACCGGACGCTGATCACCGACGTCGCGCTATTCGACCGCTACGCCGGCGAGCGGGTGCCGCAGGGCAAGGTCAGCCTCGCCATCCAGGTCACGCTGCAGCCGCGCGAGGCGACGCTGACCGACACGCAGATCGAGGCCGTGGCGGACAGGGTGGTGAGCGCCGTGGCCAAGGCGACGGGGGCGGTGCTGCGGGCATAGCGGCCCGAGAGACGCATCGTGGCGGCCCGGGCCATCCACGGATGACCCGGGTTCCGAGGGGTCATCCACTCACCTGGCGCGGGTCGCGGTGGCGCCAGGCGTCACTGGCCGCCGCTGCGCTGATTCTCCCCGCCGCGGCCCGCGGTGCCGTACCCGAACAGGCGGATGGCCGAATTGACCACCCGCTCCTGGTAGGCCTCGTTCCGCCCGGGCGTGCGCGAGTGGTAGTTGCCGATCGCCCGCATCAGGTTGCCGCGCTCGGCGTTGAGGTTCATGCGCAGGATCGCGCCCGCGACCTGAATCGAGAAGCAGCCGTCGTAGATCAGGCGCTCGCGGAGCTCCTCCGGCGGCAGGCCCGAGGCGCGCGCCAGGCGCGGCAGCCAGACCGTGTTCACCTGCATCAGCCCGAGGTCCTCGGAGCCGTTCGGGTTCCTGCGCACCGCGCCGACCCAGCCGCCCTCGGTCGCCTGGATCGCCGGCAGCAGCCGCGGCGGCAGGTCGAACATCTGCGCCGTCATCGCCATGCAGGCAGCGAACAGGGCCGATGCACTCATGCCGGCCGGACCGGACGTCGCCGGAGCGGGGTGCAAGCGCCCCTTGCCGGCCCGATTACGCCGGCACGTGGGAACGGAGGGAACGAAGTGGATCGGCCCATCGCATCGAAATCCGTCGTGTTCGGGGGGCTTGGGCGGTAGGCCGCGCGGCCACCCGGCTTCATATCGAAGCTACACCGAATTCCTGGCTGCACGTAGGGGGGTGCAGGCCGCGGACGACTGGCGCCGCCGCGCCCGCGACAACGCCATCCGTCCGCGCGCCCGGCGCCGGACTGCCTACTGGCCGAACCGGATCAGCCCCGCCGCCTCGACATTGAATTCCCGCACCGGCCCGGCCAGCGCCGCCGGCCAGCTCCGGCTGGCGCGCGGCGGCACGGTCAGCACCGGGCGTCCGCCATCGACCAGCACCGTGAAGAGCCGCTCGCCCGCCGGCTCCCAGGCAAGGAACACGCCCTGCTCGCCGCAGCCGGACGGGGCAGGCGCGCAGCCCCAGCCGTAGATGTAGCGCTCACCCTCGGCCCGGCGCAGCGGTGGGCCGGGCAGGCGCAGAGCGGCCGCCATGGCCCGCTGCCTCCCGCCCGCGAGCACGCGCAGGCGCTGCGGCAGGCCGGGCACATCGAGCAGTGCCGCGACCGGCTGGCCGAGCAGTGCGGCGGCCGCCGTCTCCGCGTCCGGCACCGCCTCATCCGCCGCCGTGCCTGGCCCCGCGGCGCCGGGCACCGGCGCGAGCAGCGCGACGCTAAGCAGCAGGCCGAGGCACAGCCCCCGCGTCCAATCGCGCCGGCGGCCCCTCACTGCGCGGTGATCCCCGCGCCGGCCACGATCCGGGCCACGGTTTCGCGTTCGCGCGCGAGGAAGGCGGCGAACTCCGACGGCCCCTCGCCGATCGGCACGGCACCGGTCGCCGCGATGCGCTCGCGCAGCTGCGGCTGGTCCAGCGCATGCGAAACCGCCTCGTGCAGTTGCGCGATGCGCTCCGGCCGCGTCCCCGCGGCAACGAACAGGCCGTTCCAGTCCTGAAACACGAAGCCCGGCAGGCCAGCCTCGCCCGCCGTCGGCACCCCGGGCAGCGAGGCGACGCGCTGCGGCGAGGTCACGGCGAGGGCCCGCACCCGCCCCTCGCGTGCCAGGGTCACGGCCGGCCCCACGGTGACGAGGGCGAAGGCAAGGCTGCCCCCCATCACGTCCGCCAGGGCCGGCGCCGCACCGCGATAGGGCGCGTGCACGGCCCGACCGCCGACGCGCTGCAGCAGGAGCTCCGCCGCGAGATGCGGGCCCGTCGCGTTGCCGGAGGAGCCGTAGGTCAGCGACGACGCGCCGCCAGCATCACGCAGCCGCGCGATCAGGTCGCCGAGCGAGCGGATCGGCAGGCGCGGGTCGGCCACGATGACGATCGGTTGCGCCGCCACCAGCGCCACCGGGACGAAGGCCGTGGCGTAGTCGAAGGAAAGTCCGCGCAGCAGCAGCGGATTGACGATGTGGCCCATGGCGTCGAGCAGCATGGTCTGCCCGTCCGGTCCGGCCTGCGCCACCACCTGCGCACCGACAGCCCCGCCGGCGCCGGGGCGGTTCTCGACGATCACCTGCTCGGCGAGGAACTCGCCCATGGGCCTGGCGAGCAAGCGCGCGATGGTGTCGATCCCGCCACCCGGCGGATAGGGCGCGACCAGGCGAAGCTGGAGAGGCGCCCCCCGCGTCTGTGCCCGTGCCACGCCGCCCGACAGTGAGCAGACGGCCGCAGCCGCGGTGGCCATGAGCGACCGGCGGGAGACCGGACCACCCGCCATCACCCTGCCTCCAACCCGATCTCGCGCACCAGGCGCCCCATCGCATCGCGCTGCTCGGTCATGAAGCGCGCGAAGGTCTCCGGATCGCTGCCGACCGGGATCGCGCCCAGCGCCTCGATGCGCTGG
>JADGHI010000254.1 GCA_019689515.1 Acetobacteraceae bacterium
GCGCGGCGGGGTGCTCGCATCAGACGTTCTCCTCTTCTCGCTGCGGGCCGCCGGGCTGGCGCTCGCCCGGCGCCTTGGCATTCTTCCGGATTGCGGAAGAAGCTTCGTTATCCGGAAGTAGAGGGGAGAAAGGGGTTTGTCAACGCGCTTCGCGGGCCTGGAGCCCGAACTGGTGCAGTCCCTCGCCAAGGGCCTCGCGGTCATCGAAGCCTTCGGGCCCGACGCGCCGAGCATGACGCTGAGCGAGGTCGCACGCCGCGTCGGCCTGACGCCGGGCTCCGCGCAGCGCATCCTGCGCACGCTGGAGCGGCTCGGCTATGTCGGCAGCGACGGGCAGCGCTTCTCGCTCCGTCCGCGCACGCTGCAACTGGGCTACGCCTACCTCTCCGCCCTGCCCCTCGCCGCCGTCGTGCAGCCGCTGCTGACGGCGCTGACCGAGGCGACGGGCGAGACCTCCTACCTCGCGCTGCTGGACGGCGCGGACGTCGTGTACGTCGCGCGCGCCACGGCGAAGCGGCTGCGGCGGGACTACATGTCGGTCGGCACGCGCCTGCCGGCGCACGCCACATCGCCGGGCAAGGTGCTGATGGCGGCGCTGCCGCCGGAGGCGCTCGACGGGCTGCTCGCGCGGGTGGCGCTCCAGCAGCGCCTGACGCCGCGCACCATCGCCGACCGCGGCGCGCTGACGGCGGAGCTGGTGCAGGCGCGGCGGCGCGGCTACGCGGTGAACGACCAGGAGACCATCATGGGCCTGCGCTCGATCTCGGTGCCGGTGACGGTGGGCGGCCGCGTCGCGGCGGCGCTCGGCATGAGCACCGAAGTCGCGCGCGTCACTATCGCGGAGATGGAGGCGAGCTTCCTGCCCCGCCTGCGCGAGACCGCGGCCGCGATCGCCGCCGCCATGGAGGCCCGCGAGCGCGGCGAGAGCCTCACCATCGCGCCCTGGAGATAGCGGCGGCGTACGGGCAGCCACCTGCAGGTCCCTGACGGCAGGTCATCCTGTGCGCATGGGCGCCAAGAACGGGTAGGTCGTCGGCATGGCCGCACGATGGGGCAGCCGGGAGTGACGGGCGCGTGGCCTCCCTGGGCGTGCCGGCCCAAGACCGGGAATCAGGAAAGTAGTGCCGGCAGGCGCTGCTCGAGGTCGTCAACGAGCACCACCATATCCGTCGGGTGCGGCAACGTCGCGACGAACTGCATCGGCATGACCGCGCTGGTAACCAGCAGAGGCGCTAGATTGATGCGGGAGGCCTCCATGCCGATCACGCGGGCGAGTGCGGTGGGGTTGTCGCGCAGCCACCCATACCGTTCCATGTGCCGGCACAATTTGTCCTTCCCAGCGTCGTCCGAGGCGACGCCGCGGTACTCGGAGAGCTGCGCAGCGATCTCCCCGACGGTACGAGCGGGGCGCACCCTCTTGCACTCCGCGACGAACACGCGGCCCGACGGGCGGTGCCACGCGAGCACGTCCACGTCGCTCTGCCGCAGCGACCGCGCCGCCTTCGGCACCCCAAGCTCCGACATCCACACCGACGTCCACACCTTCAGCCCGCAGGCGCGCATCGGGTCAGCGACATCGGCCTCGAAGGCGCTGCCCGCCGCCTCGCCCCCCGGTGACGCGGGCGAACCAAGGGAGCGCCCGGCCCGGCGGTGCCGGGCCGCCCGCGCCTTCACCGCTCAGGCCGCACGCCCATCGCGATCGTACGCTCGTCCATGCGCGGCTCGTGGCGCAGGCCGCGGCGCACCGCCCAGGTGTTGGTGTACTGCAGCAGCGGGATCAGCGGCACGCGATCTGCGAAGTACGCGACTGCCTCGCGCAACAGCGCCTCGCGCCGCTCGTCGTCCAGCGTCGCATTGGCGCGCTCGACCATCGCGTCCAGCGTCGGATCGGAGTGCCGCGTCATGTTGGAGGCGCCGGTGAGCTTCTGCCGGTCGTAGGTCCCCAGGATGGCGATGAGCAGGTTCGACGCCTCGCCCGTGGAGCTCCCCCAGGCGCCGACCTGCATGGCGAATTCCTGCCGCGACCGGCGCGGCACGAAGGCCGTGAAGGGCATCGCGTCCACCTGGGTGCGCACGCCGATGCGCGACCACATCTGCGCCACCGCCTGCGCGAGCCGCGCGTCGTTCTGCCAGCGGTCGTTGGGCGTCGCGAGCGTCAGCCGGAACCCGTTCGGGAACCCTGCCTCGGCGAGCAGCCGACGAGCGCCCTCGGGATCGTAGGGCGGCGGACGCACGTCGGGGTTGTAGCCGAAGGCGCCCTCCGGCAGCCACTGGCCTGTTGCCGAAGCGGCCCCCTCCATCACCCGCTCCACCAGCGCCTCGCGGTTGATCGCCATCGAGAGGGCGCGGCGGACGCGGACGTCACGGAAGGGGTTGCGCGGCAGCGGCGTGCCGGCGTTGTCGGTGACCTGCGGGTGCGGGCCCTCGCGCGAGTAGTCCGGCGAAAGGAAGACGTTGCGCAGCGCCGCGATCTCGGTGACGGTGATCCGCGGATCGCGCTGCAGGCGGGCGCGGTCGCTGGTCGGCACTTGGTCGATGAGGTCCACGTCGCCGGCCAGGATCGCCGCGGTCCGCGCGCCGTCGTTGAGGATCCACCGGTAATTCACTCGTGCCCAGGGCTCGTGCTCGCCCCAGTAGGCGTCGTTGCGCACCAGGTCGACCCGCTCGCCCGACAGGTAGGCGACCAGCCGGTAGGGCCCGGTGCCGATAGCAGCGCGGCCCGAGTTGTAGTCCTCCGTCGCCGCGCCCTCCGCGGCGTGGCGGGCGATGATGCTCACGCTCGCGAGGTCGTTCGGCAGCAGCGGATGCGGCCGGTGCGTGTGCAGGCGGATCGTGTGCGGGTCCACCACCTCGGCCCGCGCGATCGCCCGGGTGAAGGTGCCGAAGCCGCCGGGGCTGTTCGGCACCCTCGGTGCCCGTTCGAGCGTGAACACCACGTCGTCGGCGGTGAAGTCGCGCCCGTCGTGCCACTTCACGCCGCGGCGCAGCCGGAACTCCCACACCGTCTCCGACAGCGCAGTCCAGGACTCGGCGAGGCCGGGGTAGGTCCTCGCGCGGGCGTCGCGTTCGACCAGGCGGTCGAAGATGTGCATGCCCATCGAGAGGTTCGGCGCGAGGTTGTGGTAATGTGGATCGATGCTGGTGACCGCGGCGCCGACGCCGATGGTGAGGGTCTGCGCCAGGCCGGAGGCCGGCGCCGCGAGGCCGAGCGCCAGGGCTGCGGCGGCACAGGCGAGGCGCGGCGTGCGCGGCGGCGACGCGGCGCTGGTGGGCGTCTTCCCCGTCATGCGAGCAATCTCCCGGCTGGTTTCGCGTTGATGCCGAACCTAACCAAGCGCCCGCGGCCCGCGCCAGCCCATATCAGGATCAGGCACCTGGCGCCCGTCGGGCGCGTCGCCCCGGCGCGCAAGCATGGACTTTCGGCGCCGCGCCACGGTTCGCGAAGCGCCGCAGGAACTTGACCGTCTCCGCCGGGCGCCCGCCGTGCCTGGTCCGCGCCGCGCATAGCCGTGCCAGGCCCTCGGGCGTGCACGGCCCTGTGCTCCAGCCCCCGTGCATGCGGCGGCGCCCGTTCGTCATCGCCGGGCCCCGGCACGGCGCACGGCGTGCCGGCACGCGTGCGGGCGCCGCAGCGCGGCACCGCGCGGAAATCCCCTGACGGGTTGCCATGCCGCAGGCGCCCCGCCGCTCGCTGCCCATGGGGTCTTTCGCCCGATCAGCCACCAGCCCCTCCCCCCATGGGCCAGCCTCGTCCCTGCCGCCGGCGGCCGGCGCCGCCACCGCCCCGACGATCGCCTGGGCGCCGGCTTCGACGTTCACACGCTCGATCCGCACCACCTGCTGCCCGGCCTTGCCGCGCCGGCGGTCGGGCGCCGCAAGCATGTCCGTTATCGCCCGCATCAGGTTCGCCACGTGGCGGAACAGCTTGCCCGCGACGTCGCTGGCTGCTTCGGCACCGGGCGACTGGCCTCTCGCCCCGCCTGCTCGACGCCGAGCGAGGCGCGGAATACTGCAGCGTCTCCCGGCCCCACTTCGACCGGCACTTCCGCGGCCCCCTGACCCCGATCGCCGTCGGCGGGCGGGTTCTCTCCGATCTGCGCTGGAGAGCGCCGCGGGGGATGCGGCGGCGGCGCCATCAACTCCGCACGATTTCCTCGCCGCCCGCCTCCGCGGCCGCGCCGGGGCGGTGCAGGCTCGCGGGGCTACGCCGCCCGCAGACGCCCCGCCGCGTCTGCCCCGCCTCAAGGGTGTTGCCACGGTCCGCAGCACCCTGGCCAACGCTGCGGACCTCGAGATGCTGCGCGCGCCCTTCACCCACCAGGCACCGGGGATCACCGTCGTGATATCGGACAGGTGGATTCGATGTTCCTCACCGTCGACGGGGCGGAGGCCGCCGCGCGCGACAGCGGGGTGAAGGTGCTCGCGGTCTCCGCCGCGCAGCGCATCCCTCTGCTGTCGAACGTGCTGACACGGCGCGAGCTCGGCGTGGAAGTGGAGGGCGGCAACTGGTTCACGCTGATGGGGCCGGCGCGCATGCCGTCGGACGCGGTGCAGCGGATCGCGGAGGCGACCGCCGAGGGGTGCGTGCCCCAGCGGTGTAGGAACTGCTCCGCGTGCAGGCCGCTGAGCCGAGCACCTCCACGCCCGAGGAGCTGCGCAGCTTCATCGCCGCGGACCGTGAGCGCTGGGGCGAGGTGATCCGCGCGCTCAACATCCGGATCGAGTGAATGCGGCGCGGCGGCACTCGCGGCGCCGCGCTGCGACGGCCCGAGCGGCGGTAACGGACACCCCTGCCGGGATCCTGCAGCGGCCTTGCGCCGATTGACCGCGAGCGTGGCCTGCGCGACGCTTTCCGCGTTAGCGGGAACGACGCGCGCGGCTCCCATGAGGCTGGCCGCGCGCCACGAGGGAGGATACGCCATGCCCTTGCTCGCCCGCCGCCGTCACCTGGTCGGCGGCGTCGGCGCCGCCCTCGCCACTGTGGTCGTCGGCGCATCGCACACCGCCCGCGCCGCCTTCCCGGAGCGGCCGGTGCGCATCGTCGTCCCCTGGCCGCCCGGCGCCTTCACCGACACCTCGGCGCGCGCACTCGCCCAGGTCATGACCGCCTCCCTCGGCCAGCCCGTGGTCGTCGAGAATCGCCCCGGCGCGACCGGCGCGATCGGCGCCGAGGCCGTCGCACGCGCCGCGCCGGACGGCCACACGCTCTACGTCGCCAGTGCGGAGACCCACGCGATCAACCCGCTGGTCCGCCGCGACCTGCCCTACGACCCGGTGGCGGATTTCGCGCCGATCAGCCTCTACGCCCGCCTGCCCGCGGCGCTCGTCGTCGGCCCCAGCATGCGCGAGGTCCCGGACTTCGCCGCCTTCCTCGCTGCGGTCCGCCGCGCACCCGGCCGGATCACCTTCGGCTCCTGGGGCATCGCCAGCGTCTCCCACCTGACGATGGAGAAGCTGATCCAGGCCGCCGGGCTGGAGATGCTGCACGTGCCCTTCACCGGCGCGGCGCCGGCGGTCGCCGCGGTCGCCGGCGGCCAGGTGGACGCGATGTTCCTCCTCGCCGGCACCGCGATCGGCGCGGCGCGGAGCGGGCGCGTGCGCATCCTCGCCCTCGCCGCCGACCGCCGCGCGGACCCGATGCCGGAGGTTCCCACCCTGCGCGAGAAGGGCGTCGCGGTCGAGGGCGGCAACTGGTTCGCCCTCACCGGGCCAGCGCGGATGTCGGCAGAGGTCGTGCGGCGGCTGGCGGACACCACGGCCGAGGCGGTGCGCGCCCCCTCCGTGCAGGCGCTGTTCCGCGCCCAGGCTGCCGAGCCGATCGCCACCACGCCGGAGGCGTTGCGCGACTTCATCGCTGCCGACCGCGAGCGCTGGACGGAACTCGTCCGCCGCCTGGACATCCGGCTCGAGTGACGCCGCCCCCGCCCCGCTGCCCGGTCGTGCGGGGCGCGCCGGCGCTCAGGCCGGCTGCTGCTCTGTTGAAAGACTTGCGCCGCTTCGGCGAGGAGTATGCGATTGTGGGTAAGG
>JADGHI010000255.1 GCA_019689515.1 Acetobacteraceae bacterium
GCCGCGGATGGAGTCGATCTGCGCGAGCGCGGCCTCGCGCGTCAGTGGCGCGAGGCGGAAGGCGACGTCGCGGAACACCTCCACGAACACCCCGCCGAGACCGAACATCACCACCGGGCCGAAGACCGGATCGCGGTGCACGCCGAGCACCGTCTCGACCCCGCCCTGCACCATGGGCGAGACCAGCGCGCCCTCGATCCGTGCCTGCGGCGCCGCCTCGCGCACCTGACGCAGCATCGCCTCGTAGGCCGCCGCCACCTCCGCCGCGTCGCGCAGGCCGAGCCGCACGCCGCCGACATCGGACTTGTGCGCAAGATCGGGCGAAAGGACCTTCAGCGCCACGGGGAAGCCGAGCGCCGTCGCCGCCTCCGCTGCCTCCGCCGCGCTGCGCGCGATGCGCTCGGCGACGAAGGGAACGCCGGCATCGGCGAGCAGCTTGCGCGCGGCGGCCTCGTCCAGCGGGCCGTCGGGCAGCCGCGCGCGGCCCGTCGCGGGCGCCGCCGCGGCCGAAGCCGGCGCCTTCGGCAGCCGCGTGCCGAAATGCACCAGCGCGGCGGCCGTGCGCAGCGCCTCCGTCGGGTCCTCGCAGAGGAAGAAGCCCTTCTCCAGCAGCATCCGGCGCGTTTCGTTCGAGCCGCGCATGGAGAGGATGAAGGCGGTGTCCGGACGCTGCTTCCGCAGCGTCTCCAGCGCCGGGAGGACGGTCGCGAAGGCGTCCGCGTTCTCCGCGACGAAGGCGAGGAAGGCGACGAACACGTCGAAGCGTGCGGGCCCGTCCGGCTCGCCCATCATGATCGCCATCATGCGGGTGAGCAGGGTGCGGTCGTTCCCGGTCTGCGCCGTGGCGTCCACCGGGTTGCGCGGGCTTGCGAAGGGCACCAGGGCGCGGATCGCCTTCTGCGCATCCTCCGGGAGCTCCGGCATCTCGAGGCCCCGCGCCGCCGCCTCGTCGGCGAGCAGCGCGCCGGCGCCGCCGGAGACGGTGATGACGCCGAGCCGCCGCCCGCGCGGCAGCTTGCCCGCGGTGCAGGCCACCGCGATGTCCGCTGCCTCCTCCAGCGAGCGGGCGCGCCACACCCCGGCCTCGTCGAAGGCCGCCTGGTAGCCGGCGTCGCTGCCCGCGAGCGTCCCGGTGTGCGAGATCGTCGCCGCCGCGCCGGCCTCCGACACACCGACCTTCATCGCCACCACCGGCTTGCCCCGCGCGGCGCAGAGCGCGAGCGCCTCGCGCAGCCGCGCGCCGTCGCGGCAGCCTTCCAGGTAGGTGAGGATCACATCCGTCGCGTCGTCCTGCGCCAGCCAGGCGATGCAGGCGGCGACGTCCACGTCCGCCTCGTTGCCCGTGGCGACGTAGTGGCTGAGGCCGGCGCCGCGATCCTCGAGCAGCGAGTGGCAGTAGGTGCCGACCGCGCCGCTCTGCGTGGCGATGCCGATGCGCCCGATGCGCGGCCAGGGCCGGATGCCGGTGAGCGAGCTGCTGAAGGTGCAGAACACGCCGTCCGCCGGGTTCATCACGCCGAGGCAATTGGGCCCGAGCAGTCGCATCCCTGCCTCGCGGCAGCGCGCCGCCATCGCGTCCTGCGCGGCGCGGCCCTCGGCGCCCAGCTCGCCGAAGCCGGAGGTGAACATCACGGCGGCGCGCACGCCCTTGCGGATGCACGCCTCGAGCGCGTCCCGCGCGGCGGCGGCCGGCACGGCGATGATCGCCTGGTCCACCGGGCCGGGCACGTCGTCGAGCGAGGCGTAGGACGGAAGGCCCTGCACCTCGCGCGCGCTCGGATTGATCGGGATCAGCCGGCCCTTGAAGCCGCCGCGGAGCATGTTGGCGAGCGGCCGCCCGCCGATCTTCTTCGGATCCGTCGAGGCGCCGATGAGCGCGATGCTCTGCGGACGGAAAAGGGCATCCAGGCCGCGTGCAGCGTCGCTCATGCCGCCCATCCTTGTTCGTTCTCTGCCGGTTCGTCCACGCGCGCGGCGAGCGCGGCGCGCGCGCCGATCGCGTCGCATTGCGCCGCCGCGTCGCGCACGCGGCGCAGATGGCGGTGCATCGGCACGTCCCAGGTGAAGCCCATGCCGCCGTGGAGCTGGATCGCGCCCTCGCAGAGCATCGGCCCGGCCTCGGCCGCGGTCGCGCGCGCGACCAGGCGGGCGATGGACTGTCCGTGCGGGTCCTGCCCGGCGACCGCCAGCGCATGGTCGAGCGCGTGCTTCGCGTTCTCCAGCGCCAGCTTGTGGCGCGCCAGCTCGAAGCGCAGCCCCTGGTTGGCGACCAGCGGACGGCCAAAGGCGCGGCGCTCGGTGATGTGGGCGATGGCGGTCTCCATGCAGTGCTCGCCGGAGCCCAGCATCTCCGCCGCGCGCAGGAGCTGCGCGTCGGCGAGGAGCGCGGACCAGTCCGCGCCGGCCGGGATCCGCTGCGCCGCGGGCACGCCGCGCAGCGTGACCAGCGCCGCCGGGCGCTCCAGGTCGAGGCTGCTCATGTCCTCCTCGACCGTCACGCTGCCGGATGCGGCGCGCAAGTCGATCAGCGCGGCGCCGCCCTCCTCCAGCGCCGCGACCAGCCAGCGCGCCTCGCCCGCCATCGGCGCGCGTCCGACCGTGCCGTGCAGCACCCCGCTGCCTTCCGCGCGCAGCGCGCCGCGCCAGGCGATGGTCGCGACTTCGCGCCCCTCGACGATCGCCGTGGCGGTGTCGGGTGCCGACCGGCCGAGCAGGCGCGCGAGCAGCAGCGCCTCGGTCAGCGGGAAGGGGAGCAGCTCCGCCGCGCCGGCCGCGACCACCGGCGCCGCCATCGAGAGCGGCAGGCCGAGCCCGCCCACCTCCTCCGGCGCCAGCAGGCCCAGAATGCCGTCCTCTGCCAGCCGCCGCGCCGCCGCGGAGGCATCGAGCCCCGCGCAGGCCGCCGCGGCGCGGCGCGCCGTGCGGGCGATGTCGTCCGTGTCCATCATCGTCGTGCTCATTCCGTTCAGGCGGCGCGCGGCAGGCGCAGGATGCGATCCGCGATGATGCCGAGCTGGATCTGGGAGGTGCCGGCGTAGATCGTCTCCGCCCGCGCCCGCATGTAGGCCTTGCGGAAGCGCCGCTGCGCCGCGCGCACCTCGGGCGGCGGAGGCAGGGAGGCCTGATTGAGCAGCTCCATCGCCAGCGCGACGAAGCGCTGGTGCGCCTCGCTCCAGTGCAGCTTCATCAGGCTGCCGCGCGCGCCGATCGAGCCGCCGGAGACGAGGTCCTCCACCGCCCCCTCGACATAGCGCTTCAGCACCTCGACCTCGATGCGGAACTGCGCGAGGCGCTGGGCATAGGCGGGGTCGGAGAGCAGCGTGGCGAGGTTGGGGTCGGCGCGGCAGGCCGAGACCAGGTGCCGCAGCTCGTTCTCCAGGCGCCAGGCGCGGTACATGCGGTTGGTCGCGCGCTCGATCTCCAGCACGCGCACCGCAGCCTTCCAGCCCTCGTTCGGCGCGCCGAGCGCGTCGATCTCTTCGACCGGGGCGTTGTCGAAGAACACCTGGGCGAACTCGGCCTCGCCGTCGATCTGCTTGATCCGCTGCACGGTCACGCCCGGCGCGTCCATGCGCAGCGCGAACAGCGCGAGGCCCTTGTGGCGGTCCTCCAGCGTCCCCGTGCGCGCGAGCAGCAGGCAGCGCTGGGCGCGCCAGCCGCCGCTGGTCCAGATCTTCTGGCCGTTGATGCGCCAGACCTTGCCGTCATGCGTCGCGCGGGTGCGCAGCCCCGCGAGGTCCGACCCCGCCTCGGGCTCGGAGAAGCCCTGGCACCAGATTTCGCGCATCTCGAGGATGGCCGGGATGAAGCGCTTCTTCTGCTCCTCGGTGCCGATCGCGAGGATGATCGGGCCGGCGAGCTCCTTGCCGATGGAGTTCACGCTCTCCGGCATCGGCACGCGGCCGACTTCCTGGGAGACGATCAGGTGCTCGCGCAGGGTGAGGCCGTGCCCGCCATACTCCTTCGGCCAGGCGGCGCCCCAGAGGCCGGCGCGGTACATCCGCGCTTCCCAGTCCTTCAGCTCCTCGAGCGTGGGATCGACCTTGTCGATCGCGTCGGACCGCCAGGCGGGCGGGAGGTTGGTCGCGATCCAGTCGCGGATGGCGCGGCGGTAGGCCGCGGGGTCGCTGGAGGCGAGAGCGTTCAGGGCGGCGCTGTCCATGGCACTCACGCCGCTTGCAGGGAGTCGTTGGACAGGGGGGATGGGATCGGATCGCTGCGGCGCATGGATCGGGCATTCCTCCGGCGATCGCCGCCGATGGTGCCGGGCCATTCCGGCGCATCGCGTCCGACCGCTGCGCGCGAGTGTCCGGCGGCCTGCGCCGGCGATCAACCCTTGCCCGGATGTGCGGAGCGTTGGAGTATCCGCCGCTTTGCGGCGATGCGGCCGAAGGGGTGCGGCCCGCGGGGCACGCCCTGCGTTCCGCGCGCCGCATTGGTGCCGGCCCGCGACCGGCCTGCAGGATCGGGATTGCCGCCGCTCCGGGCGCTGTGCCGTGCGGCGGCGGCGGCGGCGATCCTTCAGGTCGTCCAGTTCAGGGCGTCGCGCCCGGCGCCGTTGTTCACCGGCGCCGCATGCGCCGGCGGGCACTCGGTGATGCGTCCGCCACGGGCCTGGAACTCGGCGAGGAGGCGGGCGACATCGGCATCGCTCGGCGGGCCGGCGAGGAGCACGGCGCGACGCTGCGCCGCGCGGCGGCGGCGATCCTCGTCGAATTTCTGCCTCGGCCCGGCCGAGGGGGCTTTCCGTCCCCCGGCGGTGCCCGTCGGCAGATCCTGCGTGACCGCCGCAGCGTCATCGGCGGCAATCGGGGCGGCGGGGCGAACGCCCCAAGTGGTGGTTGCGGTGGGGATCATCGGCATCCCTCCGGAACGGTTTTCGCTTGGTGCCACCCTGGCACGCCCTTGTTTCCGATTTGCTTCCGCCTGTTTCGCGCCGGTTTCACGAAGGCCCGAATCGTGTTTCGACGGTTTCGCCGCGCCGGTAACGCCGCATCCTTCCCGAGCGGGGCAGCCCGGCCCTGCCGGGCGGGCGTGCCGGGGGCGCGCAAGGCGGCCAGGAACCACGCCGGCACTGTTGGCGTGCGTCCGCCTCCCCTGATAGGTTGGGGGAATGAGCATGCAGCGTGCTTCGCGCCGGTTGGCCGCCCTTGCCGCGGCCCTGGTCCTGGCCGGCGGTGGAGCCGGCGGCCATTCGGGCGCCGAGCGTGGCGGCGGCGGCACGGCCGCGCACCACGGCGCCTTTGGCGCCTATCTCGCCGGCCGCTTCGCCTCCTCGGAGAGCGATACGGCGGTGGCCGCCGACAACATGCTCGCCGCGCTGCGTGCGGACCCGGAACAGCCGGAGCTGATCGAGCGCGCCTTCATCGCCACCCTGCTCGACGGACGGCCGGAAGCGCTGCGCCTGGCGCGCCGCGTGCCCGAGCTTCCGTTCGCCGCCATGCTGATCGCCGGTGCCGACGGCCTGGCCGGGCGCTGGGACCGCGCCGAGCAGCGCTTGCGCACCATGCCCCGCCAGGGCGCCGCGCAGGTGCTGCAGCCGCTGCTGCTCGCCTGGGCGCAGCAGGGACGCGGTCAGACCGACGCGGCGCTGGGCACGCTCCGTCCGCACATGGAGGCGGGGCGGCTGCGCAGCCTCTACGCCCTGCATGCGGCGATGATCGCCGACCTCGCCGGGCGTTCGCGCGACGCCGAGCGCTTCGTGCGCACCGCCCTGTCCGACACCTCGGAGCCGACGCTGCGGCTGGCGCAGGTCGCAGGCTCGATCCTCGCCCGGGTCGGGCGGCAGGCGGATGCGGCGCGGCTGCTCGACCGGCTGGCACGCAACCATGACGACCTCGCCCTCGCGGTTTCCGAGCCGGAGCGGCAGCGGCTGCTGGCCGCCCGCCCGGTCGCCTCGGCGGCCGAGGGCATGGCGGAGGCGCAGCTCGCCCTGGCCGGTGCGCTACGCGGCCAGGGGGCGGCCGACTTCGCCTTGCTGATGAGCCGCCTCGCGCTGCGCCTGCGGC
>JADGHI010000256.1 GCA_019689515.1 Acetobacteraceae bacterium
GATCACTTCCGCCATGTTGCTGTCCCCCTGTTGTCCCCTGTGCCCGCTGCCCCTAGCCGAACGGATCGAAGCGCATGCGCTCGCCCTCCAGCCGCACCTGCACGGCGCGGCCGAGCGGCACCGCGGTCAGCCCGTCCCGCACCGCGTAGTATCCGGCGATGGAGACCAGCTCCGGATCGAAGTTCAGGGCGAAGATCCGGGCTTCCGTGTTCTGCGCGCCGCCAGCCATCGCCCGGCCGCGCAGCGCGCCATAGACGTGGATGTTGCCGTCGGCGATCACCTCGGCGCCGGCGTTGACGGTCGCGGTCACGATCAGGTCCCCGCCCTGGGCCCAGATGCGCTGGCCGGCACGCACCGGCTGATCCACGATCAACGTCGGGCGGGCCCCTCCGCCGGCGGCCGGCGGCGGCGCGGGGGCTGGCGACGGTGACGGCGGCCCTGCGACGGCGGCGGCTGGCGGCCGCGGCGCCAACTCCACGTCCGGGCCGTCCTTGCCGGTCTGGCGGAGCGGCGGAAGGCCGGCGGCAAGCGCAGCGTTGCGCAGCTCCGGGGAGCCATCCACGGTGCCGATCGGCACGATGTCCAGGGCACGCAGGCCCTGCACGAGGCCGGCAAAATCCACCTCGCCTGGCGCAACCCCGTCGAGCTCGGCGAGCCCGATCACGATGGGCGCGAAGCGCAGGAAGCCGGGCGCGCGCCGGAACTGGTCGCCGATCGCCGGCACGACCACCTCCGGTCGCGGGTCGAGCAGCCGCAGGACCAGCAGGTTGAAATTCGCGCCACGCAGGCGGAACGGCTCGAGCCGAGGCGGGGCGTTGGTGGACCGGGACGCGGCGGACATGGTGGGTTCGGGGCTTCCCGTACCGGAAGAGGGGGGCGGCGGCACCCCGCTTCGGGCTCCCCCCCTGGCCGGACGCGCGCACGTGAGGGAAGCTATAGCGGGGTCGGGGCCCGTGGCGAAGCCTCGTTCCGCGGAAGCCGTGAAATTCCTGGCTCTTCCGCCTGGGCAACGACCCCTCGAATCGGGCGAGGAAGGAATCGCGTGATGCCGACGACCGTAGTTCTGAACGAGCCCTTCCGGGCGGTCTTCTACGCTCCCTTCTACGCCACGATCGCCCGGGGCGACATGGCGCGGGAGGGCATCGACCTGCGCCTCGAGACGGCAGGAGACCCGGCCACCGCCGCGGCGAACCTGCTCTCCGGCAAGGTGGACCTCGCCTGGTCGGGCCCGATGCGGGTGATCCGCGAGCGCGCGCAGGACCCGCACTCGCCGCTGCGCAGCTTCTGCGCCGTGGTCATGCGCGACCCCTTCCTGCTGGTCGGGCGCGGGCCGCGCCCCGCCGGCTTCCGGCTCCAGGACCTGCCGGGCCTGCGCTTCGGCACGGTCTCCGAGGTGCCCACGCCCTGGTGGTGCCTGCAGGACGACCTGCGCCGGCTCGGCGTGGACCCGGAGGCGATGCCGAAGCGCGTCGGCGACCGGACCATGGCGGAGAACGCGGCGGCGGTGGCGGAAGGAGCCCTCGACCTCGCCCAGATGTTCGAGCCGTATGCGACGCTGCTCGAGGCGCGCGGCGGCACGGTGTGGCACGCCCAGGCCGATCGCGGACCGACGGCCTATACCTCCCTCTACTCGACGGAGACCAACATCGCCGCGAAGCGCGCTGAGTTCGAGGCGGTGATCCGGGCGATGGCGGCCACGCTCGCCTGGATCACGACCGCGCCTCCCGGCGAGATCGCGGAGACCGTCGCCCCCTGGTTCCCCGATGTTCCGCCGGACGCGCTGCGCGCCTCGCTCGCCCGCTACCAGGGCCTGAGGCTCTGGTCCCCGACGCCCCGCTTCCCGCGCGACGCGTTCGAGCGGCTGCGCGACGCCATGCTCTCCTGTGGCGTCATCGCCTCCGCGCCCTCCTTCGAGCTGTGCGTGGACGAGGCCCTGGTCGAGGAGGCGCTGGCGCGCTAGCCGGCGCGCCGAGGCCCACCAGCAGCCAGGCAGGAGCACGGCAGGCGATGGCGTCGGAGAAGCGCATCGGCACGCGCGACGACTACCGCTGGTTCACCACCATCACCACGCGCTGGATGGACAACGACGTGTACGGGCACGTCAACAACGTCCAGTACTACTCCTTCTTCGACACCGCCGTCGCCGACTTCCTGCTGGAATGCGGCGCGCTGGACATCGCGCGAAGCCCCGCGATCGGCCTCGTCGTCGAGACGCAGTGCCGCTACTTCGCGCCGATCACTTATCCTGACCGTGTGACGGTCGGGCTGCGCTGCGCGCGCATCGGCACCAGTTCCGTCCGCTACGAGATCGGCGTGTTCCGCAACGACGAGCACCAGGCGAGCGCGGAGGGTCACTTCGTGCACGTCTATGTCCGGCGTGACGCGCAGAACCGCACCACGCCGATGCCGGAGCGGCTGCGCGAGGCGTTGCAGGCGCTGCTCGTCGCGCCCGCGGGCTGAGCAGGGGCGGCCTCGGTGGCGGTGGGGGGCGAGAAGGCGCAGCGGTGGCTCCTGCTCGCGGTCGCGGCGCTCGGCCTCGCCGTCGGCCTAGGTGGGCTCGCCCTGGGCGCAGCGCAGGTGGCGAAGTGGGCGCTCTCGCTTTCGACCGCGGTCGTGCTCGCCGCCCTGCTGGTGGACATTGCCCAGAGCCTGCGGCGCGGCGATGTCGGCCTCGACCTGGTGGCGGCGCTTTCCATGGGCGGCGCGCTGGCGCTGGACGAGCCGCTCGCCGGCGCGGTCGTCGCGCTGATGTTCGCCGGCGGCGAGTTCCTCGAGTCCTTCGCGCAGGGCCGCGCGCGCCGCGAGATGACCACCCTGCTCGCCCGCGTGCCGCGAAGCGCCGCGCGCCACGGCCCGGAGGGGCTGGAGGAGGTGCCGCTGGACGAGATCCGGCCCGGCGACCGCCTGCTGATCCGCCGGGGCGAGGTGCTGCCGGTTGATGGGGACATCCCGGCCGGCACGACGGCCGTGCTCGACGAATCCGCGATCACCGGCGAGGCGCTGCCGGTGCGCCGCACCGCCGGCGAATCCGCGCTCTCGGGCACCACCAACGCCGGCGAGGCCTTCGACCTCATCGCCACGCGCCGCGCGGCGGAGAGCACCTACGCCGGCATCGTCCGCCTGATCGAGGCGGCGCAGCGCAGCAAGGCGCCTATGGCGCGCCTCGCCGACCGGTGGTCGCTCGCCTTCCTCGTGCTCACACTGGTCCTCGCCGGAGCGGCCTGGTGGCTCGCGCAGGACCCGCGCCGGGCGCTGGCCGTGCTGGTCGTCGCGACGCCCTGCCCGCTGATCCTTGCCGTGCCGGTCGCGATCATCGCCGGCGTCTCGCGCGCGGCGCGGATCGGCGTGCTGGTCAAGAATGGCGGCGCGCTCGAGGCGATGGCACGCGCGCGCGTGCTCCTGCTCGACAAGACCGGCACGCTCACCGAGGGACGGGCACGGCTCGCTGCGATTCGCCCGGTGGGAGAGGTCGAGAAGGCCGAATTGCTGCGCCTCGCCGCCTCGCTCGACCAGGCCTCGGGCCATGTCCTGGCCGAAGCGTTGGTCGCCGAGGCGCACGCCCACGGCCTGGAACTGGAGACGCCGCGCGAGGTGCGCGAGGAGCCGGGCGTCGGCCTCGTCGGCGAGGTCGGCGCACGGCGCGTCGCCATCGGCGCGCTCAGCCTCGTCGCAGCCGAGGCCGGTGGCGCCGGACCGCTCGCCTTACCCGATGCACCGCCCGGCGCGGCGCTCGTGAACGTGGCCGTGGACGGCGCACCAGCCGGCGTCCTGGTGTTCAACGATCCGTTGCGCACCGACGCGGCCGCCGCGCTGCGCGCCGCGCGTCACAGCGGGATCAGCCGCGTCGTGCTGGTCACGGGCGATCGCGCGGAGGTGGCGGAGGAGATCGGCAGAGCCCTCGGCGTGGACGCCGTGCTGGCAGAGTGCACGCCGCAGGAGAAGGTCACGGCCGTCCGGGCCGAGAGGCGGAATGGGCCAGTGGTGATGGTAGGCGACGGCGTGAACGACGCGCCGGCGCTGGCCGCCGCCGACATCGGCATCGCCATGGGCGCCCGTGGCGCGGCGGCGAGCAGCGAGGCGGCCGACGCCGTGGTGCTGGTGGATCGGCTCGACCGCGTTCCGGCGGCAATGCGCATCGCCCGCCGGGCTCGCCGCATCGCCTTGCAGAGCGTGGTGGCCGGCATCGGCCTCTCCACCGCCGCGATGCTGGTCGCGGCGGCCGGCTGGCTTTCCCCCGTGCAAGGTGCTGTGGTCCAGGAAATGATCGACATCGCCGTGATCCTCAACGCCCTGCGGGCTCTTCAGGGGGATGCGGACGAGGCTGCGCGGAAGTCCTGACAAAGGAGGGATGGAATGGCCAATACGTTGACGCGGCTCGCGATCCTTGACGACTACCAGGGCGTCGCGCTGGCGATGGGCCCCTGGGACCGGCTGCCGGCCGGGCTGAAAATCGAGGTGTTCCGCGAGCATCTCGGCGGGCCGGACGCGGTGGTCGAGCGGCTCGCGCCCTTCGACGCGATCCTCGCGATGCGCGAGCGCACCCCCTTCCCTCGCGCCGTCATCGAGCGCCTGCCGAACCTGCGCCTGCTGATGACGACGGGCGCGCGCAACCGTTCGATTGATGTCGCGGCGTGCCAGGAGCGCGGCATCACCGTCTGCGGCACGCCGAGCGCGGGCAGCCCGACGGTGGACCTCACCTGGGGCCTGATCCTCTCCCTGCTGCGCGACATCCCGGGCCAGCAGCAGAGCCTGCGCGAGGGCCGCTGGCAGACCGGGATCGGCATCGGCCTGGAGGGCAAGACGCTCGGCTGCGTCGGCCTGGGCAATCTCGGCTGCCGCGTGGCGAGGGTCGGTGCCGCGTTCGGCATGCGCGTGATCGGCTGGAGCCAGAACCTGACCGACGAGGCCGCGGCGAAGGCGGGCGCCAAGCGCGTGGACAAGGAGACCCTGTTCCGCGAGGCGGACGTCGTGACCATCCACCTCGTGCTGAGCGATCGCAGCCGCGGCCTGATCGGCGCGCCCGAGCTCGCGCTGATGAAGCCGACCGCCTTCCTGGTCAACACGAGCCGCGGCCCGATCGTGGACCAGGACGCGCTGATCGCCGCGCTCAAGGAACGGCGCATCGCGGGCGCCGGCCTCGATGTGTTCGACGTCGAGCCGCTGCCGAAGGACCATCCCATCCTCTCGGCGCCGAACACGGTGCTGACGCCGCACCTCGGCTACGTGACGGAGCAGAACTACCGCACGTATTTCGAAGCGGCCGTCGAGAACGTGCTCGCCTATCTCGCCGGCAAGCCGGTCCGGGTGCTGTCGCCGTGAGCGACGACGGCGGCGGCTTCCCGTTCCAGGGCGTTCTGCTCGCGATCCACATCGCGCCGGAGGCGTCCGCGCCGATGGTCGCGCTGGACGCCGCGCGGCTGGTCGAAGGCATCGGCATCGAGGGCGACCGCTACGCGACCGGCAAGGGCACCTACTCCGGCAAGCCGCACGCCGACCGGCAGGTGACGCTGATTGAGGTCGAGACGCTGGAGGCGTTGCGGCGCGACCACGGCATCGAGCTCGCCCCGCACGAAACCCGCCGCAACCTGACCACCGCCGGGGTGCCGCTGAATCACCTCGTCGGCAGGCGGTTCCGGGTCGGCGACGTCGTGCTGTTCGGCGGACGGCTGAACGTGCCCTGCCAGTACCTGGAGGACCTGCTCGGCAAGAAGGTGTTCAAGCCGCTGATCAACCGCAGCGGCCTGAACTGCCGCATCGTCCACGGCGGCGTGGTGCGCGTCGGCGACCGGATCGAGCCCCTGATCTAGCCGCGCAAATAGCGCTCCGCCGCATCGGCGAGGACCTGGCAGCCGAGCACCAGGTCCTCCTCCTTGGTGTCCTCGGCCCAGTGGTGGCTGATGCCGCCGATCGAGGGCACGAACAGCATCGCCGCCGGCATGCGCCGCGCGATGTATTGCGCATCGTGCCCGGCGCCGCTCGGCAT
>JADGHI010000257.1 GCA_019689515.1 Acetobacteraceae bacterium
CGGCGGCCAGATGGCGCTCGCCCTCGCTTGGCTGGTCTCGCTGGCGCTGGTGGTGGGCGGGCTGGCGGCGCTCTGGATCTGGCGTGCGGAGGTGAGCACGCTCTGGCCGCCGGCCGCGCGCCTGTTCGCCTGGCTGGGCGGCGTCTGACGCTCCGCCGCTTGCCTTTCTCCGCCCGCCCGCGCCCCGCTCAGAACTGCTTCAGCAGGCGGTCGATGTAGTCCAGTTCGCTCGGCGGGCGCTCCTTCTGCGCCCCGCGGCGGCGCAGCTCGTCCTGGAGGCGCCGGGCGCGCAGCAACTCGGCCTCGTCCGGGACACGAGTGTCGGAGCCATCGTCGAGGCCGCTCGGCCCCTCGCGGGTGCGCCGGCCGAGCGGATCGCGGCCCGGCCCCTGCTGCTGCGCCTGGTCCCGGCCCTCGCCGCCGGGCTGCATGTCCCCGGCCTGGTCCTGCGGGTCGCCGTCCTCCTCGCCGTCCATCGCCATGCCGAACTGGCGCTGGAGCTGCTGCGCCATCTGCCGGCCGCCCTCCTGCAGCTCGCGGATCGCCTGCCGCTGGTGGGGGCGCGGGTCGCGGCCGCTGCGCAGCGCCTCGTCGGCCTCGCGCATCGCCTGGTCGGCGCGGCCGAGGCTTTCGGGCACCTCGCCGGTGAGGTCGCCGAACTGCTGCATCAGCTCGCCCAGGGCGCGGCGCAGCGCGCGCTGGGTGCGGGCGTCGCGCTGCGCCTCGGCCCGGTCCTCCGGCGACTGATCCCGGCGGCCCTGCTGTTGCTGCGGCTGCTGCTGCGGCTGCCGCTGGAAGGGGGAAGGCGGCGCGAACGGGCTGCGCGCGAAGGGGTTGTTGCGGCGCTCCTGGGCGCGGCGCTGGTCCTCCTGGCCGAAGCGCTGCTCGCTGCGGTCGAGCATCTCGCCCTCGCGCCGCACCATGTCCTGGATCGCGCCCATCTGCTGCTGGCCGCGCTGGCGCTGGCGCTGGCGGTTCGGGTCCTGCTGGCGGGCGACGCGGCCCTCCTCCAGCGCGCGCAGCATCTCCTCCAGCTCGGCCAGCTCGCGCTCGACGTCCTCGGTGCGGCCCTCGCGTGCGGCCTCGCGCATGCGCTGGGTGCGGCGGTCCATGTCGCGCTGGTCCATCAGGCGCTGCTGTGGATCGAAGGGCAGTGCCTCGTTGTTCTCGCGCTGGAGCCGCTCGGCGAGCGCCTCGAGGTGACGGCGGATCGCGTCGCGCAGTTCCTGGATGCGGCGGTCGAGCTCGGCGCGGCGCTGCTGCTCGGCCTGGCGCTGCTCCTCGGTCTGCGGCTCGCCGCGCCGGGCCTGCTCCTCGGCCTCGCGGCGCTCGCGCTCGGCCTGCTCCAGCGCCTGGCGCAGCGCCTCGCGCGCCTGGGCGAGGGCACGCGCGGTGCGGTCGGTGCGGCCCTCCTCCAGCGCCAGCGCCACTTCCCAGAGGATCGCCTGCACCTCGTCCACCGCCTCCGGCCGGCGGTCGCGCATCAGGCGGTGGCGCGCGGCGCGCAGCGCGAGGAAGGTCGCGTCGTCGTCTTCGAAGCGCTCCGGCGCGGCGGTGATGCGGTCGAGCCCGTCGCGCGCCGCGACGCGCGCGGTGGGATCGAGCGAGAGCCCCTTGCGCAGCGCGATCAGCTCGCGCGCGACGGGATGGTTGAAGCTGCGCTCCGGCAGGGTGGTGCCGGCGGTCTCGCTGACGCCCTCCTGCCCGGCGCCGTCGCGGGCGACGAGGCGGATCTCGACCTCCAGCCCCGCCCAGGGATGGGCGGAGAGGTCGGGCGAGACGGCGCCGCGCGCCTCCTTCACGCTGGGCGAGGGCAGCGGCAGCTCGATCACATGCGGCGGCGCATCGGGGCGGGCGCGGAGGCGGATCTCGGCGCGCAGCCCGACCACGCCCCAGTCGTCCTCGGCCCGCCAGGGGATGCGCAGGCCGAGCCCGCGCTGGGCGCGCGCCGGCGGCTCTTGGAAGGCGACGCGGGGCGGCGCGTCGGCCTGCACCGCGAGCGACCAGGTGGCGAGCATCCGCCCGTCGCGATGGACGGCGAAGCTGCCGCCCGATTCGAGGATCGCCTCCGCGGCGAAGCTGCTGCGGCTGGAGTCGAGGGCGCGGAAAGGCTCGCCCCCCGTGCCGGCGGAGCGGACCAGCTCGGGCACGCCGCCGCCGGCGGGACCGCCGGAGAGCGCGATCTGGAGCTTGCTTCCGGCGGGCACCGTCGCCGCGCCGCCGGCCGGATCGAGGAAGACCGGCGGGGCGCCGGTGTAGCCCGGCGGGGTGATCCAGGCCTCCAGCCGCATCGCCGGCGGCGCGGTCACCGGGCCGCTGAGATGGGGAATGAGGGCGCGGCGCAGCCGCTCGGGCGCCTCGGAGCCGGCGATGGTGAAGGCGGCGATCAGGGAGAGCAGCAGCGCGGCGCGCAGGGCGTGCGGATCGCGTGCGGCGAGGCCGGGGCGCGGCGGGCCGATCCGCAGCGTGCGCAGCGCGGCGGCGGCGCGCGCCTGGTGCGCCCGCCACAGGGCGAGGCTCGCCGGGTCGCTGTCGCCCGTTGCGGGCCGGTCGGCGAGGGCGGCGAGCGGGCGGTGCTGCAGGCCGGACTGGCGCTCCAGCCGCCGTTCCGCCTGCGCCGGGTCAGGGGCGCGGAAGCCGGCGAAGCCGCGCCAGGCGGCCCAGCCGAACGCGGCGAGGAACAGCAGCAGCAGCGCGAGATGCCAACCTCCCGGCAGCATCGGCGGCAGCCCGGCGAGGGCGATCGCGATCCCGACGCCGAGCACGCCGAGCGGCGGCCAGAGGGCGGGCCAGAGCGCCTCCCACCACAGCACCGCGAGCGCCAGGCGGCGGCGGCGTTCAAGTCGCCGCTGGAGGCGAGCCGCCTCGCGCTCCGGCAAGCTGCGGGGGGGCGCGGCGGTGCCGTTCGTCACGACGGGGCCGCCTACGGCCCTGGCTCCGGCGTGGCGAGCCAGGCGGGCAGGCGCTGGCCGGCGAGCAGGGCGTCGTAGCCCTGGCGGTCACGCACCACGGCAAAGCGGGCGCCGTCCACCAGGACCTCGGCCGCCAGGGGTCGCGCGTTGTAGGTGCTGCTCATCGCCGCTCCATAGGCCCCGGCATCCAGGAACGCCACCAGCGCGCCGGGTTGCATGGCCGGCAGCGCGCGCCCGCGGGCGAAGGTGTCGCCGGTCTCGCAGACCGGGCCGACCACCTCGGCCGGGGAGAGCGGCGCCACCAGCGCCTCCGGGGCGACCGGCAGTATACCATGCCAGGCCTCATACATCGCAGGGCGCACGAGATCGTTCATCCCGGCGTCCACGACCACGAAGCGGTGCGTCGCGCCGCGCTTCTCCCGCACGACGGAGGCGAGCAGCACGCCGGCCGGCCCGGCGATCCAGCGCCCGGGCTCCAGCATCACCGGCAGGCCGAGATCGCCGAGGCCGACCCGGATCGCGCCGGCGAGCGCCTCCGGCAGCGGTGCCGGCTCGTCGCGGTAGGGGATGCCGAGGCCGCCGCCGCAATCCACCCGCGCGACGGGCAGGCCGGCGGCGCGCAGTTCCCGCACCAGGGCGCCGACCTTGGCGTAGGCGGTGCGGTAGGCGGCCATGCCGGCGGTGATCTGGCTGCCGATGTGCACCGCGACGCCGACCGGCTCGATCCCCGGCAGCGCGGCCATGCGGGCGTAAAGGGCGGGGGCGTCGCTGATTGCAACGCCGAACTTGTTCTCGCTGCGGCCGGTGGTGATCTTGGCGTGGGTGCGCGCGTCCACGTCCGGGTTGACGCGCAGCGCGACGCGCGCGGTGCGGCCGAGCCCGGCGGCAATGGCCGAGATCGCCTCGACCTCCTCCGCGCTCTCGGCGTTGAGCTGGAGGATGTCCTCGGCCAGAGCGAGGCGGATCTCGCGTTCCGTCTTGCCGACGCCGGAGAAGACGATAGCGGAGGCCGGAATGCCGGCGGCGCGCGCGGCGCGGAGCTCGCCCTCGCTCACCACATCGGCCCCGGCGCCGGCGGCGGCGAGGACGCGGAGCACGGCGAGGTTGGGATTCGCCTTGACGGCGAAATGGATCGTCGCGGCGGCGAGGCCCGCGTCGTCGAGGGCACGGCGCAGCGCGCCGAAGCGGCGGCGCAGCGTGCCGGCGGAATAGACCCAGGTCGGGGTGCCGACGGTCTCGGCGATGCGGGCGAACGGGACCTCCTCCATGACCAGCCCGTCGAAGGCGTGGCGGGTGAGGTGCGGACGCAGGGCGAGCAGCTCGGCGAAGCTCGGGTCCGGATCGGTCGGCGCAGGCAGGGGAGCGGTCATGAGACCCGCATCTTGAGCCCGCGGGGGGAGGACACAAGCGGGAGCGAGCGCGGTGGGGCAATGCGAGGAACGCCGGGCGGCGCCTCAGTCCGGCTCTCGCCGGTTCCGGCCGTATCCTGCCGCCCGCTCCGGTCGAAGCGCGGGACCGCCTCCGGCGCCTCGGCATCGGCGCGACGGGCCTGCGCCAGTTACAGGAGGATGTCGCACAGCCTCGCGTCGGTCGGCTCTTCGTGGAGCCGCAGCAGGAGGGCCGGGCGGCGCCTGAACCGGGCGGTTCGTCCCGTCACGCGAGCATCTCCGGCCAGCGCGGGCGAGGGCAAGGCGCATAGCGCTGCGACGCTCGGCATCACGAACTGTCGAACCTGGATCGCTCGCGGCCCGGCGGCGTGGCCTCCGGTGGCCTCGGCGCGGCCGATGCGCGGATGCGCGGGCTGCACCCGTGCCCTTCTCACGCCCGCTCCTGCAGCTTATTCGTGCTTGCGCCTGCCACCGGCGACGCCTCACCTTGCGGCGAAGGGACGGAGGAGGGCGCGCCCATGCCTCGCCCGGAGACCCGCTACGCGCGCAGCGCGGACGGCGCGCACATCGCCTGGCAGGTCCATGGCGCCGGGCCGTTCGACCTCGTCTTCGTCCACGGCTTCATCTCGAACCTGGAACTGCACTGGGAGGAGCCGGGCCTCGCCCATTTCCTCTCGCGCCTCGGTGCCTTTGCGCGCGTGATCCAATTCGACAAGCGCGGCACCGGCCTCTCCGATCCGGTGGCGGAGCTGCCCTCGCTCGAGACGCGCATGGACGACGTGCGCGCGGTGATGGACGCCGCCGGGATGCAGCGCGCGGTCCTGCTCGGCGCTTCCGAGGGCGGGCCGATGTGCATGCTGTTCGCCGCCACCTTCCCGGAGCGCGTGCGCGCGCTCGTCCTCTACGGCGCATACGCCCATTTCCACTCCGCGGTGCTGTCCCCCGAGCGGCTGGAGGAATTCATCGCCCGGATCGACGCGGAATGGGGCAGCGGCGCCTCCCTGCGCTTCTTCTCGCCCGGCCGGCTGAACGACCCCGCCTACCGCGCCTGGTGGGCGCGCTTCGAGCGGCTCGGCGCCAGCCCCCGCGCCGCCATTGCGCTCGCGCGGATGAACGCGCTGATCGATGTGCGCCACGTGCTGCCGGCGATCCGTGTGCCGACCCTGGTGATCCACCGCGCGGACGATGTGCGCGTGAAGGTCGAGGCCGGCCGCGTGCTCGCCGCCGCGATCCCCGGTGCGCGCTACGTGGAGGTTCCCGGTACCGACCATCCGATCTGGACCGGCGACGTGGACCGCGTGATGGACGAGATCGAAGAGTTCCTGACCGGCGCGCGCCATCCTCCGCGCCCGGCGGAGCGCGTGCTCGCCACGGTGCTGGCCGCGGAGCTGGCCGATGCCGAGCGCGGCGCCGCGGCGGACCGCGAGGGCTGGGGCGAGCGCCTGGCGCAGTGGCGCGACGTGGCGGCGGCCGAGGTGGCGCGCTTCCGCGGCCGCCTGCTGGGTCCCGTGCGCGCGGCGGACGGCGCGTTGCTGGCCGCCTTCGACGGGCCGGCGCGCGCGGTGCGCTGCGCCGCGGCGCTGCGTTCGGCGGCGCCGGCGCTGCTGCTCGGACGGCCCCTGCGCGCCGGGCTCCATGCCGGCGAGGTGGCCGCGCCGGGTTCGGG
>JADGHI010000258.1 GCA_019689515.1 Acetobacteraceae bacterium
AATGGCCGCCCGTGCCACCGCCCGCCCCGCCGCCTCCATCAGCTTGATGCCGGGCACGCCGCCCGCTATGGCCAGCGCATCGGCACGGGCCATCTCATCTGGCGTGAGCAATTCCGGTGGAAGAGGCAGCGGCCGCATCACGGTTGCTGATCCTTCATAAAAGGCCATTATGGGGGTCTTAATCGAAATAATGAGGGAGGGAGGCAACGATGCCGGGAATTCGTGTCGGAAGGCCGGAGCGGTCCATCCACGAACTCTACCAGGATGACCCCGAGCGCGCCGACGCGCTGATCTGGGGCCGCCGGGGAGCGCTGCGCGGAGCGGCGCTGGCCGCGGTCGGGGCGGCGCTCGGCGCGACCATCCCGTTCGGCAGGCGGCTGCCCGAGGGCATGCTGCCGGCGGCGCTGGCGCAGCCCGCTGCGTCTGGCGGCAGCGGCGGGGCGGCGCAGCAAGGACCGAACCTCCTCCGCATGGAGGGCAAGGCGCCGCTTGTCATCCTCGGCGAGCGTCCGTTGGTGGCGGAGACGCCAGAGCACCTGCTCGACGACGAAGTGACTCCGGCGGACAAGATGTTCATCCGCATGAACGGGCGCATTCCCGACCCGTTTCCCGGGGATCCGCGCGCCTGGAAGCTGCGTATCGAGGGCGAGGTCAACACGCCGCTCGAACTGACCCTCGGCGAGATCGAAACGCGCTTCCCGCTGGTCACGCGGCGCCTGCAGATGGAGTGCGGCGGCAATGGCCGCGCCGCCTTCAGCCCACAGACGCGGGGCAATCAGTGGGGCAACGGCGCCATCTCCTGCGGCGAGTGGACCGGCGTGCGGCTGCGCGACCTCCTGCGCGCGGCCGGGCTCAAGGACAGCGCGAAATTCACCGGGCATTTCGGCGCGGATCCGCACCTGTCCGGCGATCCGAACCGCGCGGCGATCAGCCGGGGGATGCGCATCGAGAAAGCGCTCGACGAGGACACGCTGGTCGCGCTGCGACTGAACGGCCAGCCCATCCCGCATGTCCACGGCGCGCCGGTGCGGCTGATCGTGCCCGGCTGGCCGGGGAGCCTGTCGCAGAAGTGGCTGACCCGCATCCTGATCCGCGCCACGCCGCATGACGGCGCCGGCATGGGCGGCACGAGCTACCGCGTGCCGGTCCGCCCGATCGTGCCCGGCAGCCGGAACGACGGGCGCGACTTCGTGGACATGGAGTCCATGCCGGTGCGCTCGATCCTGACCAATGTCGCGCACGGGACGCGCCTGCCCGCGGGCACGCGGACCCTGGATGTCCGCGGCTTCGCCTGGGCCGGCGACCACACGGTGCGCGCGGTCCATGTCTCGGTGGATTTCGGCGCGCGCTGGACGGAGATGCAGCTCTCCGCCCCGGCCAACCGCTACGCCTGGCAGCGCTGGCGCGGACAGGTGACGCTGCCCTCGGACGGGTACTTTGAGATCTGGTACCGGGCGACCGACAGCGAGGGGCGGATGCAGCCCCACGCCGCGGCGAACTGGAACCCACAGGGCTATGGGGCGAACCCGATCAGCCGCGTCGCGATCCTCGTCGGCGGCTGAGGGCGAGTGCGGCAGGTCAAAGCATCCGGGGCACAGGTGCGCACGCCTAGCCTTCCCACCGTGCTGGTCGTGAGCCTGATCGCGGCCTTCGTGCTGCTCGGGCTCCAGAAGGCCGGGTACTGGGGGCAGCCGGAACGGGTGGAGCCGCCGCCGCCGACTCCCGCCGCCCTCGCCTTCCGCCGCGCCCAGGCGGAGGCCGAGGCGGCGCAGGCCGCGGCGGCGCGGCTCGCGGAGGTGCAGCAGCCCGCCGAGACGATCGAGGTTCTGCCGGAGGGCGAGGGGCGCGACGCGACCTTCGCGCTCTGCACCGCCTGCCATTCCACGGCGATCATCCGCCGCAGCCGCTTCAGCCGCGAGCGCTGGGACGAGTTGCTCGACTGGATGACCGAGGTGCAAGGCATGGCGCCGCTGGAAGGCGCGGCGCGCGAGGAGGTCCTGGATTACCTGGCGCGCAGCTTTCCGCCGGAAACCGCCCCCGGCGGCGGGCGACGGGCGACGAACCCGTTCCTGAACGACTGATCGCCCGATCCCGGCTTGATGCGGGCCGGTTGCGGCCTGGAAGGTGGGTGGAGGCAGGGGGCAGCCCAGCAGACGGGCTTCGTGCCCTGCGGTGCGCCCACCCTGGCGGGTCGCCTCGGGAGCGGACGCAGCGGGGCGACCGCCCCTCGGCGCGTCCTGTTCCTCTACCGCGCCAGCGGCCAGTCGGTGTGAAGCGGATGCGGCGCTGCGAGGCGTCTCCAGCGCGCGAACCCAGGCCACTGTCCCGCGCTACTGCGGGCGCGAATCCGTTCAGCGAGACTCTTGCGATGCCCCGTTTGTCCCTGCCGGCCGTGTTGGCCGGCTCCCTGATCGCAACCATCGTGGTCCTGTTCGGCTGGAGCGGCGGCCTATGGGGAGGACGCTCGCACAATCCGGGCGGGCCGCCCTCGACGGCCACTGCCCAGGCACCTTCGCCCCAAAGGACCGCTGCGAGCGGGCAGCAGGCGACCGGTGAGGCCGCGGGCGGACCGCCGGCAACCAGCGCGCGTCCCGCCGGCTCAGACGAGCCAGGCCCCCGCGGGCACGCCAGCCCCTGGATCGCGGCCGGAGCCGAACCCGGTGCCGCCTTCCGCGCTGCCGACCGCCTCCTCCGGTGCGCCGGCGGCGCCCGCAGGCCGTTCCGGTGAAGCCGCGCAGACCGCTCCTGTGCCCGGCTCGACCGCCCATGTTCCGCCGCAGACCCCGGCGGCCCCGGTGGAGGCCGCGCCGGGCCACCCGGTCCCACCGGCGGCCCAGGGCGGGACCGCGGCTGCCGGGGCGCAGCAACCCCCGAATGCGCAGGGCGCCCCCGTGACCGACCTGCGGACCGGGGCCCCGGTGGCCCCGCAAGGCAACGATGACGGAGGCGGCGAGTCGGGCGGAGCGGCACCGGCCGGGCCGCCGCCACGACCGTAGGGACACAAGGATCGGAGCTGGCTGGCCAGTCGTCGGCAGAGCGCCATCCGAAACTTTCGGTTCCCCTGCGGCCGCGGGGCGTGTAGCGGAGCCGGCGGGGCGACGGGGCGGCACGGCCGTGCCGCGCCCTTGCGTCTGTGTGGCCCCGGCTGCCATCGCGGCCTCCGGCGCTGCTATAGGACGGCGGCTACGGGGCGGGAGCCTGATTCGACATGGCCTTCGTGGTTGCGGTGGCACAGCGCAAGGGCGGAGCGGGGAAATCCACCGTCGCCGCCACGCTCGCGACGGCGCTCGCGGCCGAGGGGGCGCGGGTGGCGCTGCTTGACACCGACCCCCAGAAGTCCCTTGTCCGCTGGTATGCCGAGCGGCGGGCGCAAGGCGGCGGCGATGGCAGCGGTCGTGCCGCGCATGCGCCGCGGCCGATCGCCTTCGACTCCCCCTCCGGCTGGCGGCTCGGCGGCGCGCTGGACCGGCTCCGGCGCGGCGGCGGGGTGGACTTCGTGCTGCTCGACACCCCGCCGCACGACGACACCGATGCGCGGCTCGCCATCCGCAACGCCGACCTGGTGCTGGTGCCGCTGCAGCCCGCGCCGGCCGACCTCTGGGCGACGGACGCGACGCTGGCGCTGGCTGCGGGCGAAAGGCGGCCGGTGCGGCTGGTGCTCAACCGCGTGCCCGCGACGGGCAAATTGGCGCCGCAGATCGTGGACGAGATCGCACGCCGGCGCCTGCCGCTGCTGAACGAGGCGCTCGGCAACCGCAGCGCCTATCCGAGCGCCTTCGCCCAGGGTCTCGGCGTGGTCGAGGCGGCGCCGCGCAGCACCGCGGCCGAGGAAGCGCGCCGGCTGGCCAGGGCGGTCGCGGCGCTCAGGGAAGAAGGTTGAGGAAGAGGTGTGGAACCTGCTTTACGCGCTGCACGTGCTGGGCGCGGTGCTCTGGGTCGGCGGCATGGCCTTCGCAATCCTGGCGCTGGCGCCTTCGCTCGGGGCGCTCGAGCCGCCGCAGCGCCTGACGCTGCTCGCCGGCGTGTTCCGGCGGTTTTTCATGATCGTCTGGCACGCCATGCCGGTCGTGCTGCTCACGGGCTGGGCGCTGCTGTTCGTCTGGTACGGCGGGTTCCGCGGCGTGGGCTGGCATGTGCACCTGATGCACCTGACCGGACTACTGATGGCGGCGATCTACCTGGCGATCGCCCTCGGCCCGTGGCGTCAGATGCGCGCGGCGCTCGCCGCGGGCGGAGCGGGAGGCGGGGCGACGACCGCTGCCGGCGCGGCGGCGCGCATCCGCCAGCTCGTGATGGTGAACCTGGTGCTTGGACTACTGACGGTGGCGGTGGCAGCGTGGGGACGGTTCGGCGGATGAGCACGCAAGGCGACCTGCCGGCGGGGATCGAGATCATCGAGGACGCGGCGCCGGAATTCGAGGACGTCGCGGCGATCCAGCGCGGGCTGCACGCCTTCAACCAGGAGATGGGCGGCCCCTACGACCGCGAGCCGGTGACGCTGCTGGTGCGCAATGCGGAGGGCAAGACCGCCGGCGGCCTCCTCGGCCTGACCTTCTGGGGTTGGCTGTTCATCGACTGGCTGTGGCTCTCGCGCGAGCTGCGCGGCCAGGGGATCGGCGCGGAGCTGCTGCGCCGCGCCGAGGCGATCGCGCGCGAGCGCGGCTGCACCAACGCCTATACGGACACCTTCAGCTTCCAGGCCCCCGGCTTCTGGGAACGCTGCGGCTATGTCGAGTTCGGCCGCCTGGACGGGATGCCCGCCGGGCATGCCCGCATCTGGTTCCGCAAGGCGCTGTAACGGGCGGCCCGCCGCACCAGGCTCAGGGCACTGACGCGACCGGGGCGACCGCGCCATCCCTCCATCGGCGGGATTTCCTTGCCCTCCGCAGCGCGCCGTGCGGGCCGCGCGGAGGCCGCTCAGCGCTTCACGCCGAGCGTCACCTCCCGGTGCCAGATATACAGGCCGGAGCCGACCAGCACGGCGATGCCGACGAAATCCCGAAGCTCCGGCACCTCCCCCCAGAACACCACGCCCATGCCCATGGTCCAGATGATGGCGGAGTACTCGAAGGGCGCGAGCAGCGTGCTCTCCCCGGTGCGGTAAGCGTTGGTCATCATCACCTGCGCGACCGCCGAGATGAGGCCGACGCCCGCGAGCAGCAGCCACTGCTGAGGCCTCGGCCAAACCCAGACCGGGATCGAAGCGAGCGCCGCGACCAGCGAGGAGCCGATCGCGAACCACAGCACGATCGTCACCGACCGCTCGCCCGCCTCGCCCATGCGCCGGATGGTGATCATGGCGAGCGCCCAGCCCACCGCGCCGAGCAGCACCGCGCCGGCCGCAAGGAGCTGAGTCGTGGAGCCGGTGACGGCGGCAGCGCCCTCCGTCCCGCCGCCGCCGCTAGGCTGCACGATCAGCAGCACGCCGAGGAAGCCCACCACCACCGCCATGCTGCGCCGCCACCCGACCCGCTCACCGAGCAGCGGCACGGAGAGCATGGTGAGGAACAGCGGCATGGTGAAGCCGAGCGCCGAGACCACCGCGAAGGGCAGGTGCACCAGGCCGTAGAAGGTGCCGAACATGCCGAGCAGCCCGAACAGGATGCGCGCGGCATGGCCCATCGGGTTCGTGGTGCGCAGCGCCGCCAGGCCGCCGTGCCGGACCATCAGCGGCAGCAGGGCCGGGATGGCGAAGAGGTTGCGCCAGAGGACCACCTCGGCCAACGGCACCTCGCCTTTGAGCGTCTTCACGCAGGCCGCGGCGAGCGAGAAGGTGCCGGCGGCGCCGAGCACCAGCAGGATCGCCCGGCGGCGGGACAGCCGGAGGGCATCCTGGGCAGCCGAGGCAGTGCGTGGACCGGAGCGGGGAGGATCGGCGGACATGGACGGGCGCTTCCGGCAAGGCTAGGGTCCGCGGCGCATGAAGGCCAGACCGCCCAAGGCCCCGCCCCTC
>JADGHI010000259.1 GCA_019689515.1 Acetobacteraceae bacterium
CGGCGCCTTGCAGGTCCGGCTGGAGCTCGGTGTCCCGGGCGCGGTGCTGGCGGCGGCGCTGGCGCTGATGCTCGGCCTCGCCGTGGCGCGCGGTGCGCCGCACCCGCCGGCCGCCGCCGGCGCGCTGGCCGCGGCCGCGGTGTCGGGCCTGCTGAGCTTCGGCGCCTGGCAGGCCTGGTGGTATGCGACGCTGCTGCTGGTCGCGGCGGGGGCGGCGGGACTGCCCCGCGTGGTCCGGTCGCGTTAAGGCGAAGCCCGGTGCCGGCGGCCTGCTCTCAGCGGGCCCGGTCCACGCAGAAGCGCACGATCCCGGCCAGCGCCCGCCGCTCCGGCCCCTCGGGGAAGCTTTCGAGCGCGGTCAGCGCCGCAGCGCCGTATTCCCGCGCCCGCGCCAGGGTGTCGCGCAGCGCCCCGTGGCGTTCGAGCAGCGCCTGCGCACGCGCGAGGTCATCCTCGCGCTGCTCACGCTGTTCCAGCACGCGCCGCCAGAAGCCGTGCTCCTCCTCGTCGCCGCGGGCGAAGGCGAGCAGCACGGGCAGCGTGATCTTGCCCTCGCGGAAGTCGTCGCCGACCGTCTTGCCGAGCTCCGCCTGCTCCGCCGCGTAGTCCAGCGCGTCGTCCACGAGCTGGAAGGCCATGCCGAGGTTGCGGCCATAGGAGCGCAGCGCCACCACCTCAGCCTCCGGCCTGTCGGCCACCACGGCGCCGATCTCCGTGGCCGCCGCGAACAGCGCCGCGGTCTTGCCCTCGATGACCTCGAGATACTGCGCCTCGGTCGTCGTGGTGTCGTTCTGGGTGACGAGCTGAAGCACCTCGCCCTCGGCGATCGTCGCCGCCGCCGCCGAGAGGATCGCGAGCACCCGCAGCGACCCGTCCGCCACCATGAGCTGGAAGGCACGGGCGAACAGGAAGTCGCCCACCAGCACGCTCGGCTTGTTGCCGAACAGCGCATTGGCGCTGGCCTGGCCGCGACGCAGCGCGCTCTCGTCCACCACGTCGTCGTGCAGCAGGGTCGCGGTGTGGATGAACTCCACGCAGGCGGCCAGCGCCACGTGACGGTCCCCGCGGTAGCCGCACATCCGCGCGGCGGCGAGGGTGAGCAACGGCCGCAGCCGCTTGCCCCCGGCGGCGACGATGTGCGCGGCGAGCTGCGGGATCAGCGCCACCGGGCTCTGCATGCGCTCGACGATCAGGCGGTTGCAGGCCTCCAGATCCGGGCGCACCAATTCCGTCAGCGCGGCGAGGGCATCCTCGCCGCGGCTGGCAGGGGCATCCTGCTGCGGCCCAATCGCTGCTCCTGCGGCTGCTGCTGCGGCATTCACTCGGCTTGACCTCGGCGCGGGGGCGGCACCATAACGGCCGCCTCCGCGAGCGGCAAGGACAGGGAAATCAACGGCTTGGCAGACCAGGATCTGCGCGTCGTCGCCGTGACCGGCGATCCGGTCCGCCTGTCCTTCCTCGCCGCCCTGCTGCGCGATGCGGGCCTCGGCTGCGTCGTCCTCGATGCTCACATCGCGGCGGTCGAGGGCGGGATCGGCGCCTTCCCCCGCCGCCTCGCGGTCACCGCACGGGATGAGGAAGCGGCGCTCGCCGTCCTCCGCGAGGCTGGCGAGCTGCCGCCCACCGCCACGTGATCCGCGATGGCGAGGGCGGCGGCATCGGCACCGGCGTCCCCCGGGCCGATGCGGCGCCCGCCGCCATCGAGGAATCGCCGCTCCTCGGCGGGCGGGTCCGCCTGCGCCAGCCCGCGCGCGGCACCGGCGGCTTCCGTGCCGCGATAGACCCTGTCCTGCTCGCCGCCGCGGTGCCCGCCCGGCCCGGGGAGCGCGTCCTGGAGGCGGGCTGCGGCAGCGGCGCCGGCTTCCTCTGCCTCGCGGCGCGCGTGCCGGGCCTCGCCATCCTCGCCGTCGAGCGCGACACGGCGCTCGCCGCCCTCGCGCGCGAGAATGCCGCGGCCGCGGGCCTCGCCGCGCAGGTCGAGGTGGTGGAGGGCGATGTCGCCGATCCGGCGCTGGCCCGCCGTCTCGGCCCCGTCGATCACGCTTTCGCCAACCCGCCCTTCTGGCCCGCAGGCACGCCGCCGCCCGACGCCGCCCGCCAGGCCGCAACGCACGAGACGGGAGCGACCCTCGAGGACTGGGCGCGCTTCCTCGCCGCTGCGCTGCGGCCGCGCCGTGGCACGGCAAGCCTGATCCTCCCCGCCGCGCGGTTCGATGCCGGCGTCGCGGCGCTGCGCGCGGCGGGCTTCGGCTCGGTCACGCTGCTGCCCCTCTGGCCGCGCATCGGGACGCCGGCCAAGCGCGTGCTGCTGCAAGCCGTGCGCGGCGGCCGTGGCCCCGCCCGCATCCTGCGCGGCTTGGTGCTGCACGAGTCGCCGTCGGCGCGCAGCGGCTACACCGCCGCCGCCGAGGCCGTGCTGCGCGATGCCGCGCCGCTCGATCTCACCTGAGTAGCCGAGCCAGAGAAACCGCCGCCCCGGCGCAGGCGAACGGAGAGCTGTCCCGCCCGTCCTATCCCGGCGCGACGAAGCCCACGGCGCGGTGCGTGCCGTCGCAATACGGCGCCTTCTTCGATTGTCCGCAGCGGCAGAAGGCGGCCTGGGTGAGCCGCTCGATCACCCCTCCTGCCGCGTTCAGCACGACGAAGTCGCCAGCGAGGCGGATCGGGCCGTTCGGCCGCAGCTCGATCTCCAGCGCATCGCCCTCGGGGGCCGGCGGGGGCGCCGCCGCCGGATCGCGCGGCGGGCAATCGCCCGGCAAGGGGCAGCCCGCATTGCGGTGGCTGCCGTCGCAATGCGGCTTGTTCTGCGACTGGCCGCAGCGGCAGAGCCAGGCCTCGGTGCCGATCGGGTCGCCCTTGAGGCGAAGGTTGCCGCGCAGTTCCAGCGGGCCGTCGGCCAGGAGCTGCACGGAATTCCGCGCCGGCAGCGACGGCATGGCCGTGGTTTCGGTGGCGCTCATCGGTTCCCCCCAACTCCGTTCCGCAGGGAATCAAACGGCGGGAGCGGCAGGCTGGGAAGGGCCCGGCGCCGCCTCCGCCCAGTCCGGCTCGCGCCACTCAGCCTCCGGGTCGAGCGGGAAGATCGGGCGCGGCAGCCGCTTCCAGGAGAAATTCGCCAGCACCGGGCTGGTCAGGCCGGGCGCATCCACCTCGAAGATCCGCTCGTCCGGGAAGAACTCGTCGAAGCCGGCGCGGAAATGCCCGCGCGACTTCACGACCACCGTGCGCGCCTCCGCGATGTTGATGCCGAACATCTCCAGCATCCGCGGCTCGTGGCATTGCCGGCGCAGGCTGATGACGACGACGCGCAGGCCGCTCCCCTCCAGTTCCAGCAGCGCCGAGGGGCCGAGGTCGAAGGCGCGCCCCGCCATGGTGCCGCGCCGTCCCACGTCCTTGCCGTCGGACAGGCGCAGCACCCGCGCCGGAGCCTCGAAGCGCTTCGAGAACTCCGATTCCACGCGATTGAACACCGCGTGGAAGCGCGCGCCCTCGCCCTGCGCATGCGCCTCCGCCGCCAGCGCCGGGTCCACGAAGACGCCGAACACCACGCCCTGCGCCCGCGCCTTATGCAGCGCGGAGAGCAGCCAGGCGGTGTTGCCGCGCCCGCCGCCGCCGGGGTTGTCGCCGGAATCGGCGAAGATCACGGGCGGCCGCTCGTCGCGCCCGGCGGCGAGGGCGATCTCCGTCGCCTCGGCGACCGAGAGCAGCCGCCGGGTGTGACGCTGACGCTCCGCCCAGGCGCGGCGGGCGAGCGTGAGCGCGGCGCGGCGGGCGCGCGCGAGGTCGCCATCACGCGCCGTCACCGTCACCGTCATCCCGCATTTCGGCAGGTCGCCATAGACGAAGCCGCCGGCGACGGAGGCGTTGGCGATGGCGGGGTCGGCGCGCATCAGCGCCTCGGCGTCGCGGATCAGGTCGGCATAGGGGCCTTCCTTGGTCAGCAGCGTCACCGTCGGTGGGGCGAGGGGCAGGCGGATGAAGGCCTTGGCGAAGCGCCCTCCGCCAAGCAGCTCGCGCAGCAGGTCCGCGGCCTCCGCCGCGCGCTCGGCCTGGTCCACATGCGGGTTGGTGCGGTAGGCGACGAAACCGTCGAGCGCGGCGAGCATCCGCTCGCTCACATTGCAGTGAAGATCATGGGTGCAGACCACCGGCACCGCAGGGCCGACGACCCGGCGCACCATCTCGGCGAGCGTGCCGTCGCTGTCCTCGTCGCCCGTCGCGCTGCTCGCGCCGTGGCTTGCGATGTAGACGCCATCGAGCGGCAGCGCCGCGGCGAGGCCGCGCCGCATCTCGTCGAGGAATTCGAGGAACACCCTCTGCTCGATCGGTCCGCCCGGCGGCGCGGCAGCCATCAGCACCGGCACCGGGTTCCACGGGCCAGTCGCGTCCATGCGCCGGTAGAAGCCGGGCAGTTCGAGCGGCAGGTGGCTCGTCCCGGCGCGCGCGAGCTCGCTGATGCGCTCGCCGCGCTCGAGGCAGAGGCGCGCGAAGTCCTCCAGCGTCGTGGGCGGCGCGAAGGCGTTGGCCTCCAGGTGCAGCCCGAGGATCGCGATGCGCGGTGGCGGTCCCGACATCGCATTTGCCGTGTTGTCCATCGCCGCTCCGTCCTTCCCCGCCGGATTGCTGGTCACCACCGGCCGTATAGAATGCAATGGGAGGTCGGCAAGGTCAGTCCGCGTTGGATCGCCGGCCAGACGCTCGGCCAGGAGAGGCGGAGGAACCTGTTGCGGGGCGGCGACACGACACCACGACAGCGGCGCCGCGGCAACGAGGGCCGCGATTCGGCGCGCCGGGCGGACGGACACTGAGGGAGGTCGCCGGTCGCATGGGGCGCGAACCGTTCTCCTCGCCCGCCGCGGCGCCGGCGGCCGCGACGATGCAGCAACAGCCCGTGCCGTGCACGGAGGTGCGCATCGCGGTGCCCGATCTCGATCCCTGGCGCGAAGGCAACTCTGGGCTGCCCGGAGTGTGGAGCTTCGCCGCCGATGTGCCGGGGCCGCACCTCGTCGTCATCGCGCTGATGCATGGCAACGAGATCGCCGGAGCGCACGTGCTCGCCTCCTGGCTCCGCGAGGGGCTGCGGCCGCTGCGCGGGCGGCTCAGCCTGGTGTTCGCCAATCTCGGCGCCTTCGCGCGCTTCGATCCGTCCGACCCGACGGCGAGCCGCTTCGTCGACGAGGACATGAACCGGGTGTGGAGCGCGGAGCTGCTCGACGGCGGCGGCAGCACGCGGTCGCCCTCGGCCGAGCTGCGGCGGGCGCGCGCGCTGCGGCCCGTGATCGACGCGGCCGACATGGTGCTCGACCTGCACTCCATGCTCTGGCCGTCCGACCCCCTGATCCTGAGCGGCGCGACGGAGCGCGGGGCGCGGCTCGCCCTGGCGGTCGGCATCCCGCCGCTGGTGGTGGCCGATCAGGGGCACGCCAGCGGGCCGCGGCTCATCGACTATCCGCGCTTCGCCGATCCGCGGGGCGCCGCGACGGCGATCCTGGTCGAGGCCGGCCAGCACTGGGCGCCGGAGACGGTGGAGGTCGCCGCCGCCTGCGCCCGGAGCCTGCTGCACCTGCTCGGCCTGGTGGCGGCGCCGGCGAGGAAGGAGAAGGCGTCGCCGCTGCGCCCGGCCGGCCCGCCGCGCCTGGCGCGGGTGACGCATGCGGTGACCGCGGCGGGCTCGGGCTTCACCTTCCTGCGCGAGTTCCGCGGCGGCGAGGTGATCGCACGCCGCAACACGCTGATCGCGCTGGATGGCGAGGAGGAGATCCGCACGCCTTACGACGACTGCCTGCTGGTCATGCCGAGCCCGCGCGTCATGCGCGGACACACGGCGGTGCGGCTGGCACGCTTCGTGGCGCCGCCGCCATCGGCGGGCCCGGGGGACCTCGCCGGCAGCGGCCTGTGATGCGCGGGGCGGCGGCCCCATATCCAGTCTCTTATACACAACTACGAGCCCA
>JADGHI010000260.1 GCA_019689515.1 Acetobacteraceae bacterium
TCGCCGCCCTGGCCGAGGCCCTTGCGCGAGGCCTCGATCTGCCTGCGCGCCGCCTCGCGCGCGCATTCGCGGATCAGGTCGCGGTCGGCCGGCGCGAAGGTCTCCCACACGCTCTTCGCCACCACGAAGGTGGCGGCGTCGGCGACGTAGTTCCAGATCGTCAGGTACTTCTGCGCCAGCGTGTCCATGCGGAAGGCGAGGTAGAGGTTGACCGGGTTCTCCTGCCCGTCCACCGCGCCCGTGGAGAGCGCTGGCTGCAGGTCGGCGAAGCTCATCTGCACCGGGTTGGCGTGGAGGGCGGTGAAGATCTCGGAGAAGACGGCGCCGGCGGCGAAGCGGATCTTCATGCCGCGCAGGTCCTCGGGCCGCCGCACCTCGCGCTTGCTGTTGGACAGCTCGCGGAAGCCGTTCTCGCCCCAGGCGAGGGGCACCACCTCGCGCCGCTCCAGCACGCGGAACAGGTCCCGCCCGACCTCGCCCTCGATGATCGCGTCGAAGCCGCGGCTGTCCTGCAGCAGCCAGGGCAGCGAGAACAGGTTCATCTCGCGGATCTGCGGCGAGATGTTGATGGTGGAGAACACCGCCATGTCGATCACGCCCTGGCGCATCGCCACCAGCTCGCGCGTCTGGTCGCCGCCGACGAGCTGGCTGCCGGGATAGACCTTCATGTTGATGCGCCCGCCGCTGCGCTGCGTGACCAGCTCAGCCCACTGGAACGCGCCCTCGGAGAGCGGGATCGGCCGGTTGGCGACGACGGAGACCTTGTACTCCGCCCGGTAGCGCGTCTGCGCCCGGGCGATGTGCGGCGCAGTGAGGGCGCCGGCCGGGCCGAGCAGGAAATCACGCCGCCGCATCGCGGCCGGATGGATCGTGCGCATGATGGGTCCCGTTCGCTCCCTGTGTGGCCGGCGTCTTGCTGCCGGGGGTGGCCCGGCCAGCCTGCGCCCGCCTGCGTGCGAGCTTTACGCCCGGCGCGGCCGCCGTCTAGCCGCTTGCGGGAGCGGGAAAGGGCCGGCTGTCCATGCCGGTGGCGGCGAAGCCGCCGTCCACGGCGAGGACATGGCCCGTGACATAGGCCGCGTCGGGCCCGCACAGGAACAGCGCGGCGCCGGCGATCTCCTCCGGGGTGCCGTAGCGGCGCATCATCACGGCCCGGGTCCAGGCCTCGCGCGTCGCAGCGACGTGCATCGCCGCCACCAGCGGCGTCTCCACCGGCCCGGGGGCCAGGGCGTTCACCCGGATGCCGTATTCGGCGAGGTCGAGCGCCATGACCTGCGTCAGCGTGATCACCGCGCCCTTGGAGGCGCCATAGGCCGCGCGCCCGCTGTTGCCGCGCAGGCCGGAGACGCTGGCGATGTTGACGATCGCCCCGCCGGTGCCGGCATCGCGCATCGCCCGCGCGCAGGCCTGGCCGCAGAGGAAGGTGCCGCGGACATTCACCGCGTAGATCCGGTCCAGCACCTCCACCGGCGTGTCGAGGAAGGGGATGTCGCGGCCGATGCCGGCGGAGTTGACCAGGAGATCCACCCGCCCGTGCCGCGCGAGCACGGCCTGCGCCATCGCCTTCACCGAGGCCTCGTCGGCCACGTCCACCCGCAGCGGCGCCACCGTGCCGGCAGCGTGGCCGGCTGGCAGACCCTCGTCCGTGGCGGTGATGTCGGCGGCCACGACGGCGGCGCCCTCGCGCGCGAACCGGGACGCGATGGCGGCACCGATGCCGGAGAGGCCGCCCGTCACGACGGCCACCTTGCCCGCGAGCTGCATGCGCCTTCCTCCCCAGCCTTGCGATAGGCCCCGCCGGGCGGCAGATCAAGCGCGGAGGGAGGGCGCCCGCATGATCCCGACGGCCAATCTCGCGAGCCTGCTGCTGCAGACGGCGCGGCGCCTGCCGGACCGGCCGGCGCTGGTCTGGCGGGACCGGACCTGGACCTGGCGCGAGACCGCCGCCCGCGCCGCCGCGGCTGCGGCCGCCCTTCGCGCGCGCGGCATCGGCAAGGGCGACCGCGTGCTGGTGCATGCCCGCAACTCCAACGCGATGTTCGAGAGCGTCTGGGCCTGCTGGCTGATCGGCGCGGTCTGGGTGCCGACGAATTTCCGCCTCTCCCCGCCGGAGGTCGCCTATCTCGCGGAGTCCTCGCGCGCACGTGCACACCTCTTCGACGCCGCTTTCCCCGCGCACCGCGCGGCGGCGCGGGAGGCGAACGCTGCCCATTGCGCGCTGGAGGCGGCGATCGGCGGCGAGGGCGGCATCGAGAGCTGGGAGGGGCTGATCGCCGAGGGTTCGTCACGGCCGGTCACGATGCCCGCCGATGTCGGGCGCGACGATCCGGCCTGGTTCTTCTACACCTCCGGCACCACCGGCCGGCCGAAGGCCGGCGTGCTCACCCACGGCCAGCTCGGCTTCGTCGTGGTGAACCACATCGCCGACCTGATGCCGGGCCTCTCGGAACGCGACGCCTCGCTCGTCGTCGCGCCGCTCTCGCACGGCGCGGGCATCCACGCGCTGGCTCAGGTGGCGCGCGGCGCGAAGTCCGTGCTGCTGCCCAGCGAGCGCCTCGACACCGCCGAGGCCTGGCGGCTGATCGAGACGCACCGCATCAGCAACATGTTCACCGTGCCCACCATCCTGAACGCCCTCGCCCGCGATCCGGCGGCGCAGACCAGCGACCGGTCCAGCCTGCGTCACGTGATCTACGCCGGCGCGCCGATGTACCGCGAGGACCAGAAGCACGCGCTGCGCGTGCTCGGCCCGTGCCTGGTGCAGTATTACGGCCTCGGCGAGGTGACCGGGAACATCACCGTGCTGCCGCCCGAATGGCACTCGGTCGAGGACGATCCCGCCTTCCCCATCGGATCCTGCGGCTATCCACGCACCGGCCTCGACATCGCGATCCTGGATACGGAGAACCACCCGTTGCCCGCCGGCGAGACGGGCGAGATCTGCGTGCGCGGCAACGCCGTCTTCGCCGGCTACTTCGAGAACGAGGAGGCCAACGCCAAGGCCTTCGCCGGCGGATGGTTCCACACCGGCGATCTCGGACATCTCGACGAGCGCGGCTTCCTCTACATCACCGGCCGCGCCTCGGACATGTACATCTCCGGCGGATCGAACGTGTATCCGCGCGAGGTGGAGGAGGCGCTGCTGACGCATCCCGCCGTGGCGGAAGCCTGCGTCGTCGGCATGCCCGACCCGAAATGGGGCGAGAGCGGCGTGGCCGTGCTGGTGCCTCGCGAGGCGGGCGCGACGATCGAGCCGGCGTCGGTGCTCGCGCATCTCGAAGGCCGGCTCGCGCGCTACAAGTGGCCGGCGCGGATCGTTGTCTGGCCCGAATTGCCGCGCTCCGGCTACGGCAAGGTGCCGAAGCGGGAGGTGAAGCGGCTGCTCGAGGCGGGGGAGATGCCGGGAGGCGGCACGGCCTGACGCCGCCGTTTTTGAGCCGCGTCCTGCCGAAATTCCGGGTTGTGGATCGTGTCATTCGCCCGCTCGCCCGGGCCTCCGGGTGGACGCGAAAGCGGCAGCACGCCAGGATGCGGACCCCTTGGACGCCTGTTGGGGACTCTCCGCCGATGAAGACACGCGCCGCCGTGGCGTGGGCCGCGGGCAAGCCGCTCACCATCGAGACCATCGAGATCGAGGGGCCGAAGGCGGGCGAAGTGCTGGTCGAGATCAAGGCGACCGGCATCTGCCACACCGACCAGTACACCCTCTCCGGCGCCGACCCGGAGGGAATGTTCCCGGCGATCCTCGGCCATGAGGGCGCGGGCATCGTGCGCGAGGTCGGCCCGGGCGTGACCAGCGTAAAGCCCGGCGACCACGTGATTCCGCTCTACACGCCGGAATGCCGGCAGTGCAAAACCTGCCTCTCCCGCCGCAGCAACCTCTGCACCGCCATCCGCGCGACGCAGGGCAAGGGCGTGATGCCGGACGGTACCAGCCGCTTCCGCTGTGACGGCGCGCAGGTGTTCCACTACATGGGCTGCAGCACCTTCTCCAACTTCACCGTGCTGCCCGAGATCGCGGTCGCCAAGGTCCGCGAGGACGCGCCCTTCGACAAGATCTGCTACATCGGCTGCGGCGTGACGACCGGGATCGGCGCGGTGATCAACACGGCGAAGGTCTGGCCCGGCGCGAATGTCGCCGTGTTCGGGCTCGGCGGCATCGGCCTCAACGTCGTGCAGGGCGCGCGCATGGTCGGCGCCGACCGGATCATCGGCATCGACCTCAACCCGCAGCGCGAGGCGATGGCGCGGAAGTTCGGCATGACCCACTTCATCAACCCCGACGTCGTCGGCCGCGACAAGGTGGTGCAGGCGGTGATGGACCTCACCGACGGTGGCGCCGACTTCTCCTTCGAGTGCATCGGCAATGTCGAGGTGATGCGCCAGGCGCTGGAATGCTGCCACCGCGGCTGGGGCGAGAGTATCATCATCGGCGTCGCCCCCGCGGGAGCGGAGATTCGCACGCGGCCCTTTCAGCTCGTCACCGGCCGCGTCTGGAAGGGCACGGCCTTCGGCGGCGCGCGTGGGCGGACCGACGTGCCGAAGATCGTGGACTGGTACATGGAGGGCAAGATCAACATCGACGACCTGATCACCCACACCATGCCGCTCGAGGACATCAACCGCGGCTTCGAGCTGATGGAGAAGGGCGAGAGCATCCGCTCGGTCGTGCTCTACTGATGCGGCGCGGCCTCGCCGGCCCCTCGGACCTGCCCGGCCGCAACGCCGCACATTGACGGACCGCCGGTGAAGGCCGGACCATGCCGGCTGGAGCCCGTGGAGGCGACGTGCTCCGCGCGCACCTGACGGGCACGCCTTCCTCCACCAGGTTCGACCTGCGCGCCCGGCGCAACGCCGCGCGCATCCTTGCACTCCCCGTCGCGGGCGTCCGCGCCGGCGGCCTTCTCTTCAACCGTGAGGGCTGAACCACCGTGCCATTGCCTGCCGCGCTCCAGGGCCGCCTGTCCGTGCCCGCCATCGCCGCGCCAATGTTCCTCGTCTCCGGCCCCGATCTGGTGATCGAGACCTGCAAGGCCGGCGTGCTGGGCACCTTCCCCACCCTCAACCAGCGCACCACCGAGGGCTACGCCGAGTGGCTCGCGCAGATCCGCGAGGCGCTGGACGCCGTGCCAGGCGCCGCGCCCTTCGGCGTGAACATCATCGTCAACCGCAGCAATGCGCGCGTCGAGCCGGACCTGAAGGCGACGGTCGAGGCCAAGGTGCCGCTGGTCATCACCTCGCTCGGCGCCAATGCCGAGGTGGTGCAGGCCGTGCACTCCTATGGCGGCCTGGTGTTCCACGACGTGATCAACATGCGCCACGCGGAGAAGGCGGTGGAGGCGGGGGTGGACGGCATCATCGCCGTCTGCGCCGGGGCCGGCGGGCATGGCGGCACCTACAACCCCTTCGCCTTCCTCGCCGAGCTGCGCGCCGCCTTCCCGCACATCACGCTGGCCCAGTCGGGCGCGATCACCAACGGCAGGCAGATCGCGGCCGCGCGGCTGCTCGGCGCCGACCTCGCCTATATCGGCACGCGCTTCATCGCGACGCGCGAGAGCATGGCGGTGGACGCCTACAAGCGGATGGTCGTGGAGGCGAGCGGCGCGAAGGACATCGTGTACACCCCGGCCTTCAGCGGCGTGCACGGCAACTATCTCCGCCCCTCCATCATCGCCGCCGGCCTCGATCCCGATAACCTGCCGCCGAAGCCGGAGGGCGGCTACAGCCGCGAGAGGCGCAAGGCGTGGCGGGACATCTGGTCGGGCGGCCAGGGCGTCGGCTCGATCAACGACATCCCGACCGTCGCCGAGCTCTGCGAGCGGCTGCGGCGCGAGTATCGCGAGGCGGCCTCCCTGCTGTGACCGGCGCGCTGGAGCCGGGAACGCAGCGATGACTGGTACGCCGCGGCGC
>JADGHI010000261.1 GCA_019689515.1 Acetobacteraceae bacterium
TCGGTCCGGCGGGGCCTTCAAAGGGGTGGCGGGGCCGCACCGACCCGGTTAGTGTGCCGGCCCTCTGCAACCCCTGCTTTCGGGCCCGAGTCGCTTGCAAGACCTGCTCCGCGCTCTCCTCCCGCTCGCCCTCGCGCTCGTCCTCGTCGCCCCGCCGGTGGCGGAGGCGCAGCAGCGCGGCCGGCCCGCGGCCCCGCGTCCCGCCGCCGCCGCACAGCAGCGCCAGGCGCCGCCCTCCACGGGCGGCACCGTCCAGGCCATCGAGGTGCGGGGCAACCAGCGCATCGAGGCCGACACGGTGCGCAGCTACATGCTGCTCCAGCCCGGCGACCCGATGGATTCGGAGCGACTCGACCGGTCGCTGCGCACCCTCTTCGCCACCGGCCTGTTCCGCGACGTGGAGATCACCACCGAGGGCAACCGGGTGATCGTGCGGGTGGTGGAGAACCCGATCGTCAACCGCGTCGCCTTCGAGGGCAACCGGAAGGTCTCCGATGACGTGCTGCGCGCCGAGGTGACGCTGCGGCCCCGCGCCGTCTTCACCCCCGCCGCGGCGCAGGCGGACCGCAACCGCATCCTCGAGCTCTACGCCCGGCGCGGCCGCTTCGCCGCCATGGTCGAACCGAAGATCATCGAGCTCGACCAGAACCGCGTGGACGTCGTGTTCGAGATCACCGAGGGCGAGGCGGCGCTGGTCGCGCGCATCAACTTCGTTGGCAACCGCGCCTTCTCCGACAGCCGGCTGAAGGAGGTGATCGCGACGCGCGAGGCGGCCTGGTACCGCCCCTTCAGCACCTCCGACACCTATGACCCGGAGCGCCTGAACTTCGACCGCGAGCTGCTGCGCCGCTACTACCTGCGCAACGGCTACGCCGACGTGCAGGTGACCGGCGCGACCGCCGAGCTGGCGCCCGACCGCTCCGGCTTCTTCATCACCTATACGATCGATGAGGGGCCGCGCTACCGGATCGGCAAGGTCGAGCTGGTTTCCCGGCTGCGGAATTTCGACCCCGACACGGTCCGCGGCGAGGTGCCGATCGACGAGGGCGACTGGTACGACGGGGACGCGGTCGAGCGCGTCGTCCAGGCGCTGTCCGAGACGATCCAGCAGCGCGGCTTCCCCTTCGTCGAGGTCACCCCGCGCATCGAGCGCGACCGGGAGGCGCGGCGCATCAACCTCACCTTCGAGATCGGGGAGGGACCGCGCGCCTACATCGAGCGCATCGAGATCACCGGCAACACCCGCACCCTCGACCGCGTGATCCGGCGCGAATTCCGCCTCGCTGAGGGCGACCCGTTCATTCCCGCCCAGATCCGCCGCTCGCGCCAACGGATCCGCGAGCTGGGCTACTTCTCCTCGGCCGAGATCAACGTCGCGCAGGGCAGCGCGCCCGACCGGGTGGTGCTCAACACCGAGGTCACCGAGCGCGCCACCGGCGAGGTCTCCTTCGGCGGCGGCTACGCCACGGACGCCGGCTTCCTCGCCGATGTCGGGCTCCGTGAGCGCAACCTGCTCGGCACCGGCGTGGACGCGCGCTTCAACGTGACGCTGGCGCAGCGGCGGAGCCAGTTGGACATCTCCGTCACCGATCCCGCCTTCCTCGAGCGGAACCTCGCCGCCGGCTTCGATCTCTTCCTGGTGCAGCGCAACCTGCTGAACATCGCTTCCTACGAGGAGCGGCGCTACGGCGGCGCGCTGCGCATCGGCTACGAATTCAACGAGTATCTGCGCCAGTCCTGGTCCTATACCCTGGTCGAGCGCAACGTTTACAACGTCCAGCCCGACGCCAGCCGATTCATCCAGGAGCAGCGCGGCAAGACACTGCTCTCCCAGATCGGCCAGACCATCACCTACGACCGCCGCGACAGCCGGATCGACCCGCGCTCGGGCTATGTGCTGCGGCTCGGCACCGACCTCGCCGGATTGGGCGGCGACGTGGCCTACATCCGTGCCCGGCTGGACGGCGCCTACTACATTCCGCTCGAGCGCCTGCTCGGGGATCCGGACTATGTCATCGCCATCTCCGGGGGCGTCGGCATCCTGGAGCCCTTCGGCGGGCGACAGGACCGCATCGTGGACCGCTTCTTCCTCGGCGGCGAGAACCTGCGCGGCTTCGCCATCGGCGGCGCCGGGCCGCGCGATATCTCCACCGGCGACACGCTCGGCGGCCGCTTCATCTGGACCCAGAGCACCGAGTTCCGCTTCCCCCTCCCGCTGCCGCAGGAGGTCGGCCTCTCCGGCCGCGCCTTCGTGGATATCGGGTCGCTCTCCGGCCTGCCTTCCTCGGTTTCCGGTCCTACGGTGCGCGACGACGCGAGTCCGAGGGTCGGCGTCGGTGTCGGCGTCTCCTGGCGCAGCCCCTTCGGGATCATCAATATCGACGTGGCGCAGGCCGTGGTGAAGCGTTCCTACGACGAGACGCAGGTCTTCCGCCTCGGTTTCGGAACCCGATTCTAGAATCAGCCAGGATATTGCCCATGTCGTTCCGCCCCACCACCAGCCGCCGCGCCGCGGCGGGCCCCGGCGCCGCCACGCGGCGGCGGGTGGCGGCCTCTCGCCGCCGTCATTGCCGGAGCATCGCCGCCGCTGCGTTCGCGCTCTGCCTCGGTTGGGTCGCCGCCGGAACCGCTGGGGCTCAGGTCCTGGCGCAGCAGGCGCAGCCCGAATGGTTCGTCCCCGGTGGCGGCCAGCAGCGCCCCGCCCAGGGCGGCGCGTCCCAGCAGCGCACGCAGCAGCGCCCCCCGCAGCAGCGTCAGCAACAGCAACAGCGCGTGGACGCGCCGCCGCCGCTACCGGCGGGCCAGCAGCCGCCCGCCCCGGTGATCGGCCTCGTCAACGTGCCGGAGGTGCTCCGCGTCTCCGTCGCCCACACGCAGGTGCGCGAGGAGATCGAGCGCCGCCGCGCCAAGCTCAACGAGGACCTGCAGCGCGAGCAGGCGCGCTGGCGCGAGGAGCAGCAGCGCCTCGGCGCCGAGCGCGCCACCCTCTCGCCCGAGCAGCTCCGGACCCGCGAGCGCGACCTGCAGGACCGCGTGACCGACGCTCAGCGCATCTTCCGCGACCGCCAGCGTAGCATCGAGCAGGCGGCGCAGCAGGCCCTCTCCGAGGTGGAGCAGGCGCTGGTCGTGGTCATCACCCAGGTGGCCGCGAGCCGGAACGTCAACCTCGTGCTGCCGGCACCCGTCGTCATCTTCAACCACCCGCAATTCGACCTGACCGCGGAGGTCGCCGCCAAGCTGAACGAGCGCCTGCGCAGCGTCACCATCCCGCCGGAGGAGACCGGAGAGGCGCCGCGGTCGGGGTCGGGCCAGGCCGCGCAGCAGTCGCAGCAGCAGCAGCGCCCCGCGCAGCAGCAGCAGCGGCCGGCGCAGCAGCAGCAGCGCCGGAACTGAACGGCGACGGCGGCGCGCCTTGCCGGCCGATCCGCGCTTCTTCCTCCGGGCGGGCCCGTTCAGCCTCGCGGCGGTCGCCGAGGCCGCGGGCGGGACGGTGCAGGGCCCGTCCGCCGACCCGGAGCGGCGCTTCTCCGGGGTCGCGCCGCTGCAATCGGCCGGACCGGACGAGGTCAGCTTCCTCGACAACCGCCGCTATGCGGAGGCGCTGCGCGCCACCCGCGCCGGCGCGGTGATCCTGCACCCGGACATGGCGGACCAGGTGCCTCCCGGCACCATCGCGATCACCACCGCGGCCCCCTATCTCGGCTATGCGCGGGTGGCCGCGATGTTCCACCCGGAGCCGCCGCCGCGCCCCGGCATCCACCCCACCGCGGTCGTTGCCGCGGACGCCGACATCGGCGAGGGCTGCGAGATCGGTCCCTACGCGGTGATCGGCGCTGGCGCGCGCATCGGTCCCGGCTGCGTGATCGGGCCGCACGCGGTGATCGGGCCGGGAGTGGTGCTCGGCGCCGGGTGCCGGATCCACGCCCATGCCTCGATCAGCCATTGCCTCGCCGGCGACCGGGTGGTGCTGCACCCCGGGGCGCGGGTGGGCAACGAGGGCTTCGGCTTCGCCACCACCGCCACGGGCGAGCACGTGACCATGCCGCAACTCGGCCGGGTGATCCTCGGCGACGGCGTGGAGATCGGCGCCAACAGCACGGTGGACCGCGGCTCCGGCCACGACACCCTGCTCGGTCCGGGCACTCGCCTCGACAACCTGGTGCAGATCGGGCACAACGTCCGCACCGGGCGGGGCTGCGTGATCGTGGCGCAGGCCGGCATCTCTGGTTCCACCACGCTCGGGGATTTCGTGGTCGTTGCGGCGCAGGCGGGGCTGGTCGGCCATCTCACGATCGGCCCGAGGGCTCGCATCGGAGCGCAGGCCGGCGTGACCAACGACGTGCCGGCTGGCACCGATGTGCTCGGCAGCCCGGCTTGGCCCGTGCGGGAGTTCTGGCGCGCCATGGCACGGCTGCGCCGGCTCGCCGGCGGCACCGCCGGCCGCAACGGCAAGGCGGCCGCGGGCACGGGCGGGGCCGGAGAGGAGACAGGCTGAACGGCATGGACGACGCGATGCGCGCAGAAGCGGCGGCGCCTTCGACGGCTGGCGAGGAGACGCTCGAATCCTGGGACATTGCCCGCATCATGCGGGCGATCCCGCACCGCTTCCCCTTCCTCCTGGTGGATCGCGTCGTCGAGGTGCGGCGCGGCGTCTCTGCGGTCGGGGTCAAGAACGTCTCGATCAACGAGCACTACTTCCAGGGCCATTTCCCCGCCATGGCGGTGATGCCCGGCGTGCTCATCATCGAGAGCATGGCACAGACCGCCGCCGTTCTCGTCGTCGCGACGCTCGGGCCGGAGGCGGAAGGGAAGCTCGTCTATTTCATGACCGTGGACAACGCGAAGTTCCGCAAGCCCGTCGTGCCAGGCGACCAGATGCGCGTGCACGTGCACAAGGAGCGCCAGCGGGGCAACATCTGGAAATTCTCGGCCGAGGCGAAGGTGGACGGCAAGGTGGTGGCAGAGGCGACCTATTCCGCGATGATTCTGGACCGCTGAGCGTGGACGACGCCCGCCACGCGCCCGCCGCCGTGCCCTCGGAGATCCACCCGAGCGCCGCCATCGCCCCGGGTGCCGTGATCGGCCACGGCTGCCGCATCGGCCCGGGCTGCGTCGTCGGCGCCGGCGTCACGCTCGAGGACGGGGTCGAGCTCGTCGCCCATGTGGTGGTGGACGGCATCACCCGCATCGGCGCCGGCGCCCGCATCTTCCCCTTCGCGAGCATCGGCCTCGCGCCGCAGGACCTGAAGTACAAGGGCGAGCCGACGCGCTGCGAGATCGGCCCCCGCACCCTGGTACGCGAGCACGCGACCATCCACCGCGGCAGCGTCGGCGGCGAGGGCGTCACTCGCGTCGGCGCCGACTGCATGATCATGGCGGTCGCCCATGTCGCGCATGACTGCGTGCTCGGCGACCGCGTGATCCTCGCCAACAACGTCATGCTCGGCGGGCATGTCGAGATCGGCGACACCGTCTTCGTCGGCGGCGGCACGGCGATCCACCAGTTCGTGCGGATCGGCCGCCAGGCCGTGATCGGCGGCATGAGCGGGGTCGAGGCGGACGTGATCCCCTTCGGCTCGGCCATGGGCAACCGCGCGCGGCTGATCGGCCTCAACCTGATCGGCCTCCGGCGGCGCGGCTTCTCGCGCGCCCAGATCCATGCGCTGCGCGCGGCCTTCCGCATGCTGTTCCGCGACCCGGGCGTCTTCTCCGAGCGCCTGCAGGCGGTCGAGGAACGCTTCGCCGACGATCCCAACATCGCCGAGATGCTCGCCTTCATCCGCGCTCCCTCGCGCCGCGGCCTGGTGCGCGTCGGCCGCGCCGCGCCCGAGGAGGAGGCGGGCGAGGAGGCGGAAGGGTGAGCGAGGCGGCGCCGCCGGCGGTCCCCGCCGCGGCGGAGGGCG
>JADGHI010000262.1 GCA_019689515.1 Acetobacteraceae bacterium
GAGGGAGGCCTGTACCAGCGCATCGAGCGCGTTGAGGAAGCGCGAGCGATCCGCCTTGGTCATCGCCGCGGGGCCGCCGGTCTCCTGGCCGGCCTCGCGCATGGCGCGCGCGATCTCGCGCCCGGCGAGGGCGCCGCCGATGTTGTCCGCCGTCCAGACATGCCCGCGCGGCGCCACCGCGCGGGCGCCCTTCGCGAGGCAGCGCGCGGCGAGCGGGATGTCGGCGGTGACGCAGACATCGCCCGGCGCGATGTGCTCCGCGATCCAGTCATCCGCCGCGTCCGCGCCCTCGGCCACCACGACGACGCGCGAATTCGGCAGCGGCGGCGGGCGGGCGCCGCGCATGCCGTTGCTCACCAGCACGACGGGGAGGCCGAGGCGGCCGGCGACGCGGTACACCTCCTCGCGCACCGGGCAGGCGTCGCCGTCAATGTAGATGGTGGGTGGCGGTGGCGACGGCGGTGCCACTCAGCCGCCGCCCCGCAGCATGCGGATGATGCCGGAGAAGTCCGCCTCTCCGCCGCCCTGCTCGAGGAAGCGCCGGTAGAGCGCGTGCGCGTGCGCGCCGAGCGGCGTCTCGATCCCCACCGACTGCGCCGCCTCCTGCGACAGGCCGAGATCCTTCGCCATCAGCGCGGCGGCGAAGCCGGGCTTGTAGTCGCGGTTGGCAGGGCTTGCCGGCACGGGTCCCGGCACCGGGCAGTAGGTCGTCAGCGACCAGGACTGGCCGGAGGATTTCGACATCACGTCGAACAGGGCCTGGTGCGACAGGCCGAGCTTCTCCGCGAGCGTGAAGGCCTCGCAGGTGACGATCATGGTCGCCGCGAGCACCATGTTGTTGCAGGTCTTGGCCGCCTGGCCGGCGCCGGCCTCGCCGCAGTGCAGCACGTTGCGGCCCATCGCTTGCAGGATCGGCTCGGCGCGCGCGAAGGCCTCCGCCGGGCCGCCGACCATGAAGGTAAGGGTCGCCGCCTCCGCCCCCATCACGCCACCCGAGACCGGGGCGTCCAGCATCGGCCGGCCCACCGCGGCGGCGACCTCGCGCGCCGTGGCAACATCAATGGTCGAGCAGTCCACCAGCACCGCGCCCGGATCGCTCGCCGCGGCCATGCCGCCGCTGCCAAGCCAGGCATCGCGCACATGCTCGCCCGCGGGCAGCATGGTGATCACGAAGTCCGCCCCGCCGCGCGCCGCCTCCGCCGCCGATCCCGCCGCGGTGACGCCGCCTGCGACGGCGCGGGCCAGGGCGTCGGGGACGATGTCGAAACCGATGACGGTATGGCCCGCCTTGACCAGGTTGCGCGCCATCGGGCCGCCCATGTTGCCGAGGCCGACAAATCCGATCCGCGCCATGGTACGTCCTCCTCCCCTCCGGTCCTGCCGACAAGGTTAGGCGGGGCCACGCGCCCCGTCACCGGGCGCCGCCGCGGTCACGGGACGGCGCGAAGCGCCCTCAGAGGAAGGCGCCATCAATCGGCAAGGCGACGCCGGAGACGTAGCTCGCCGCCTCGGAACAGAGGAACCCGATCACCGCCGCCACCTCGTGCGCCTCGCCGGCGCGGCCCATCGGCAGGTCGCGCAGCATCGCCGCGCGCGCCTCCTCCGGCAGGGCATCGAAACGGGCACGGATGCGGCTGCCCTGCTCGGCGAGGATCAGCGCCGGCATCACCGCGTTCACCGTGATGCCGTGCGGCGCCTCGTCCTTCGCGAGCTGCGCGGTGAAGCCGAGCAGCGCCGCCTTCGCCGTCGCGTAGGCCAGCCGCGCCCCCTGCGTCGTCACCGGCCCCTTGCGCCCGCGCGCGACGATGGAGGAGAGGTTCACCACCCGCCCGTAGCGCCGCGCGCGCATCCCGGGCACCAGGGCGCGGCAGCAGAGGAAGGCGCTGGTCAGGTTGAGGTCGAGCACCGCGCGCCAGCGCGCCTCGTCCATCTCCTCGATGGTGCGCACCGGGGTCGGGCCGGAGCCGCCGGCGATGTTGACCAGCGCGTCTATCCGTCCCAGCCGCTCGGCCTCGGCGACGGCGGCGGCGACCTGCGCGGCATCCGTCACGTCGGCGACGCGCCAGGCGACGCCCGGCGCGCCGGCCTCGCGCAGCCTCGCGGCGAGTTCCTCCAGTGGCGCGGCCTCGAGGTCCGTCAGGAACACCGCCATGCCCTGCGCGGCGAGCTGGCGGCAGACCGCCCTGCCGATACCGCCCGCGGCACCGGTGACGAAGGCCCAGCGCGGGGCAGCTGCGGTGGTGTCGGCGGGCATGGCGAGTCTCCTGCGCTGCGGGGAAGGCGTTCCATTCACCGCGATCGCCCGAGGGCTGGCAAGCGGCGCCCGCCGCATCTGTCGGCTGGACAAGGGACGCGATGGCTCTACCGTTGGAACGGCCGCCGATGGCGCGAGGAACGGGAGGACGCGATGGAGATATTGCGCGAGCCGATCACCGGCCCGAGCGCCTGGGACCGCGCCGCGATGGAGCGCGACTCGTCCTGGATCCTGCGCCTCACCCCCGCCCAGGCAGCGGAGGTGGACGCGGCGGTGGAGCGCGTCGCGGCGCGTGGCCTGCGTGGCGCCGAGTTCGGGCGGGACGACTTCCCGCTGCCCACCGTCGCGCCGCTGCTCGCCCGCGCGCTGGAGGACCTGGAGACCGGCCGCGGTGTCGTGCTGATCCGCGGCCTGCCGGTGGATCCCCACGACGTGGAGCGTGCGGGGCGCATCGCCTGGGGCCTCGGCGTGCATCTCGGCCGGCCGCTGCGCCAGATCCCCCGCGTGAACCTCGCCGGCTGGCGCGACAACCTGATCGGGCACATCGCCGATCAGGGGATCGACTACGGCGCGCCCAACGCCATCGGCTCCGGCACCAGCGCGGAGCAGATGCCGCATGTGGACGGCTCCGACCTCGTCGCCCTGCTCTGCGTGCGCCCGGCCGCGGACGGCGGCGGCGTCAGCCGCGTGGTCAGCTCCATGCGCATCTACAACGCGCTGCTGGAGCACCACCCGGACCTGCTCGAGGTGCTCTACGAAGGCTTCTACCACGACCTCCGCGGCGACGAGGCGAAGGGCAGCGGCCTCAAGGTGACGCCGCACCGCGTCCCGGTGTTCAGCTGGTTCGGCGGGGTGCTGAGCTGCAACTTCAACTCGAAGACCGTCGAGCAGGGCGCGGCCAAGCGCGGCGTGCCGCTGACGCCGCGCGAGCGGGCGGCGCTCGATGCGATGCTCGCCTTCGCGCTCGATCCTGCCTTCCAGATCGAGATGCGGTTCGAGACCGGCGATTTCCAGCTCGTGAACAACTACACGGTGCTGCACAGCCGCACCGCCTGGCGCGACCCGCCGGAGCCGGAGCGCCGGCGCCTGCTGCTGCGGCTCTGGCTCAAGAGCTTCGCCACGCGCCCGCTCGCGCCGAACTTCGCGGGTGGCTACGTCACGGGCGCAGCGCACGACGTGTCGCGGGCAACCGTCGCCGTGCCATGATCGGGCGATCCTCCGGGTCGAGCGCGAATTGCAGCGCCGTCTCGCGCGTGATGATGCCGCCGTGGTCGCGCGGCATCTCCGAACCATAGCAAAGGGCGGCGGCGGCAGTTGGCGAGCCGGCCTCTCTGGCGTGGCGCGGAGGCGGAGCGTAACCTCGCGCCACCCACGGTTGCTGGACAAGGCATGAAGGAGGGAGCCGCGTCCCCATGAGCAGCGCGCGCCGCGCGGTCTATCGCCACGCCGATCTCGCCCGTCTCTTCGACCCCCGCAGCATCGCGATCATCGGCGCCTCGCCACGCGCCGGCTCGTTCGGCGAGCGGACGCTGAACGCCCTCGCGCACTACGACGGCCGGGTCCACCTGGTGAATTCGCGCTACGAGCGCATCGGCGAGCGTCCCTGCTACCCGTCCGTCGCGGCGCTGCCGGAGGTGCCCGACTGCGCCATCATCGTCGTCGCGCGCGAGGCGGTGGAGCCGATCGTCGAGGAATGCATCGCCGCAGGCGTCGGCGGCGTGATGATCTACGCCTCCGGCTACAGCGAGACCGCCAGGCCCGAGCGCATCGCGCAGCAGAAGCGCCTGACCGAGCTCGCCCGCACGGGGCGCATGCCGATCGTCGGGCCGAACTGCATCGGCATGCTCAATTTCCGCAGCCGCGCCGGCGTCACCTTCATGCAGACCCCGAGGCTGCCGGAGCCGCGGCCGCACGCGGTCGGGCTGGTCAGCCAGTCGGGCGCGCTCGGCTTCTCGCTCGCGCAGGCGCATGAGCGCGGCGCCTCCTTCAGCCACCTGCTGACGACCGGCAATTCCTGCGACGTGGACGTGGCGGACTGCATCGCCTTCCTCGCCGAGGACCCCAACTGCGCCGCCATCGCCTGCGTGTTCGAGGGGATGCCCGACCCCACGCGGCTGCTGGAGGCCGCCGAGCTCGCGGACGCAGCCGACAAGCCGCTCGTGCTCTACAAGCTCGGCACCGGTGAGCAGGGGGCGGCGGCGGCGATGTCGCACACCGGCTCGCTCGCCGGCTCCATGGCCGCTTATGGCGCCGCCTTCGAGCGCGCCGGGGCGATCCTGGTCGAGGATTTCGAGGCGCTCGTCGAGACGGCGAGCTTCCTCGCCAAGGCACCGCGGCGCCCGACCGCGCGCGGGGCGGCGGTGGTCGCGGTCTCCGGCGGCTCGGCCATCATGGCCGCCGACCGCGCCGAGGTGCACGGCGTGCCCCTGCCGCAGCCCAAGCCGGAGGTGCGCGCCGTGCTGCAAGCGCGCATCCCGGAATTCGGCTCGCCCCGCAATCCCTGCGACGTGACGGCACAGGTCGCGAACGACCCGGAATCGCTCACCGCCTGCGCCGAGGCGCTGCTCAAGGACGATGCCTACGGCGTGCTGATCTATCCGCAGATCTACGCAACAGCGCTCAGCGCGCAGCGCGTCGCGATGCTCTCCGAGCTGTCGGAGCGTTGCGGCAAGCCGGTCTGCATCGTCTGGACGACGGAGTGGCTGGAGGGCCCGGGCTCGCGCGCGGCGGAGGAGGACCCGCGCGTCGCGCTGTTCCGCTCCACGGACCGCTGCTTCGCCGCCCTCGCCGCCTGGCGCGCGCGCGCGGAGCGGCGGGCAGCCGGTCCGCGCAGGCTGGTGCGGCGCTCCCCATCCGAGGCCGCGGCGCAGGCGGCGGCGCTGCTCGACGCCGCCGCGCCAGGCGCGACGCTGACGGAGCGCGAGGCCAAGCGCGTGCTCGCCGCCTATGGCGTGCCGGTCGTGCCGGAGCGGCTGGCGCAAAGCGTGGAGGAGGCGGTCGCCGCCGCCGCCGCGCTCGGCTACCCGGTCGCGATGAAGGTCGAGAGCCCCGACCTGCCGCACAAGACGGAGGCGGGCGTGATCCGCCTCGGCATCAAGAACGAGGCCGAGCTGCGCGACGCCTACGCGGCGGTGATGGCCAATGCCGAGCGCGTCACACCCCCGCCGCGGATCAACGGCGTGCTGGTCCAGCCGATGGCGCGCCCAGGCGTGGAGGTGATGGTCGGCGGTCGGATGGACCCGCAATTCGGGCCGCTCGTGCTGGTCGGCCTCGGCGGCATCCTGGTTGAGCTGATGCGCGACACCGCCACCGCCCTCGCGCCGGTCACACCGGAGGAGGCGCAGGCGATGCTGCGGCGGCTCAAGGGCTTCCGCGCTTTGCAGGGCTTCCGTGGCGCGCCGGCCGCCGACCTCGACCGGCTCGCCGATATCGTCTGCCGGCTGTCGGAACTGCTCGCCGACCAGCGCGAGCGCATCGCGGAGCTGGACGTGAACCCGATCATCTGCGCCGGCGCGGAGGCGGTGGCGGTGGATGCGCTGATCGTGCGGAGCAAGGGCGAGTAGGGCCGATCGCGCTCCCTGGCCCCTCGTCGGCCTGACCGTCCAAAAGGCCCCGCGGGGGGGCCGGGGTTGGGGGGGCCGGTTACC